>JAKLLM010000303.1 GCA_023150125.1 Zoogloea sp. | reverse complement strand
GACGTTCGCCAGGATGTCCACCACCGCCCGGGTGCTGCCGGTGCGGCGCTTGGCCGCCGGCCCCCGGACGCTGAAGCCTTGGCCCGTTCCAAGCCCGCCTTGCTCCGCATCCTCGCGATGCAGCGGGACATAGTGCTGATACGCGGCCTCCCAGGCCTTCAGCGTCTCCGCGGTCTCGAGCCCGGATTCCACCAGCAGCCGGCGGGTGTTGGCGTTGATCGCATCCACCTGAGCGGCCAGCGAGTCGAACACCTTGCGGCGCTCCGGCGCCAGCGCGGCCATGAAGGCGGCGGCCTCCTGGTTGGTCATGCCCGAGCCGCCATCCTGCAAGCCGGGATTGTCCGGGTTCGCCCGGGCGATGTGGGCATTTGCCTCCGGTGCGTGGCGGGCGTGCAGAAAGCGCTCAAACTCCGCCAGGGTCACGCGGTTGAGGCGCATGCGCGTGATAAGCGGGCGCATCTCCTTCGAGAGAAAATCCTTGACGCCCTTCGCGCTGCGGCCGTGGAAGAGCTCTTCCTGCAGGTAGGGGTTCCACTCGTCGGCAATCGTGCCGACCCTCGCCTCGATGGCGTCGATCACCCGCTTCGTGTCGATCTGCTTGTTCTGCAGGGTGTAGATGAGCGCGTCCTTGTCGATCCGTCCGCCGAAGAGCTTGGAGGGCTCCGGAGCTTCCCAGGCGGCGGCGATCGTCGCAGCGGGGCGGGCGTGTTTGCCGGCCCGGCCCGGCGCCCCGCTCTTCGACGCCCACGCCCCGGCCTCGTCCAGCGTCAGCACCTTGCCGCGGGCGGCCTTGCCCACGCCGGCCATCGCGTAGGCCACCAGATCATCAACGGCGACCGACTTCATCGGCACGCCATGCGCCAGCGCCCAGGCGCGCAGGGTCGCCACGAAGCCGCGCACCAGGTCGGCCACCTTCCGGCCGATGTTCTTCTCGATCCAGGCCAGGATCGGGCCATCCGCCGCCGAGAAGCCCACGCCGCGCCCTTCGGTGACGGCCATCTCCACAATGTAGGACGCCACCTCGGTCGCGTTGCCGGCCTCGCCCACCTGTTCCATGCGCTCCGCCACCCGGTCGAGGAAGGCGCGCAGGGCCGGCGCCTCCTTCGCGCGGCCGTCGATCAGCGCCAGCGCCTTGGCGTCGATGTCCTTGCGCTGCTGGCCGTGCAGGGCCTCATGCAGCACCACACCCGGCAGGGTCTCCGGCGAAAGGTTCGGACCGATGGCGAAGGTCAGGCCCGATTTCGGGTCGAACAGACCATTGACCCCGGCGCCGTTCACCGACTCGAAGAGCTTTTGCACCTCGGCCACCTCCCAGCCGGTGCGGTCGGCGTATTCGCGGGCAATCTCGGCGCTGTCGTTGGTGTCGAGCACGACAAGGCCCCCGCGCATGCCCCGGGCGCCGCGGTCGAGCATCGTGGTGACGGCGCCGGCCAGAGACGGGAAGCGCTGGGCAAAGGTGGATTGCAGGGTGTCGGCGGTGATGCCGGGCGCGGCGCTACCGGTGTCGGGGCTTTCCCCGCTGGCGGTGCCTACATTGCCGGCGGTGAGGGTGTCGGGTGGGGCGTCGTTCGTCTCGGTCTCGGTCTCGGTCTCGGTCTCGGTCTCGGTCTCGGTCTCGGTCTCGGTCTCGGTCTCGGTCTCGACCGGAGCGGCCTGCATCGCGGGCAGCGCCCCCGCCGGCAGCAGATGGTCAAGTCGCCCATCCGCAAGCGCTGCCATCATGGCCGCCTTGCCGGTGATGGTGATGTCCTCGCCACCCGCGCCTTTGAATCGGTACGTGCAGTTCATCGGCCCGCCTCCCACTGAAGAAGGTGCGGCCGTTCTTTCCGCTGATCGTGCGTGAGTGCGTGCATGGGTCGGTCCCTCGGTTTGCGATGTCGCAAGTCTCCGGGAGATCGCCCCAGACCCTCAAACCCTAAAGCGGGCTCAGGCGTCATGAGCTGCGTTGTGGCGCGTTTCGCTGTTACCTCAGCCCGCCAGCGTGCCGGCCAAGCCCGCGTGTCACGGCGTTCATGTGCTCCGACATGCCTTCCAGCGATACGCCCACCAGCCGGTTATGTTCGGCGGTCAGCCGCCAGAAAGTGCGCCAGTGCATCCCCTTGGGTTTCGTCCAGGGTGCCGCGTTGAGGATGCCCACAGGCCAGCCCAGCCGCCGCCGGATCTTGTCCGCGCGCCCGGCCAGCCGGTCGTAATCCCTCGCCCGCTGGCTTTCGTAGGCCAGCCGGTAGCAGTGCCGGCAGGCAAAGACCACGCCGCGGTACAGGATCGCCACGCGCCGCCGGCAAGCTGGGCACAAGAACCACGGACGTTCCCCACCGTACTGGCAGGGCGTCCAGTTCAGCATTACCGGGTAGCGGCAATCCTTCCGTTCGCCGTCAATGGTGGTCGTGTAGCTCAAGATCAGCCGTCCGGCTTCGGCCTGAACCTGAATCGAGGCTCGCCGCTCGCCGCGGCTGTACCAGCTCCACAACGCCACATGCCCGGCGGTCAGTAGCCCGGCCTTGTGCAGCTTGCGCACGTCCAAGGGGCGATAGTCCTCCGTCGTGCTGCGCCCGCCCTGGTAGCGCCGCCCGGACCCCATGCCGCCCATGTTCACCTCCGAATATTTAGCCGAAATCATCAGACAGTTTGCGCGGTGGCAATCCTGCAAAAAGCCGGAAACCCGCGCCCTGTCTGGCTTGGAAAAGATTTCCAACGGCTCGGCCGGCGCCCTCGCCCTCAATCCGCCTCCCGGCGCTCCCCGTCGAGGCCCCGCAATTCCGCCTCCAGCCGCCCCACCCGCATGCGCAGCGCCGCAATCTGCGTGGCGCTTTCGTGGCCCAGCTCGATTGACGCCAGCTGCTGCCCGGACCCCGCCATCATCGCGGCCAGGTGCCGATCCTCGCGTGGCGTCAGCGCCAGTACCTCGTCGCCAATCTCCAGCTTCACAGATCCGTCAGGGAGCACGGTTTTCGAGATCGGCCTGGCCGGCGGGTGGCGCACGGCCGGCACAAACACCCCGCGGCCGATGCGCGTGATGTCGCCGCGGTCCACCAGGGTGGCCAGCCGGTCATCAACGGTCGTCAGGGCGAGCCCCGTAGCCTCCCGCACGGCTTCGCGGGTAACGATCTGCTCCAGGTTGTGCAGCTCCTGCACGGTGTCGAGGATCTGCTGAAGGGTGGTTTTGTTGATGGCCATGTCGGCGGCTCTCCTTTCTCGATGTTCTCGCGAGTCCGAATTTCGGCCCGCTGGCGGTCGCTTCGTTGTCGGGTGGTGCGTGGGCCTATGCACACCCTAAAAAATCGAATGGCGGCCCGTTTCGTCGGTCTGGTCAGGCTTCAAAGCCTTTCCGTTGTCTCGGTTTCGCGGCTTCGCCCGCTTCGCTGTCTGGGTGGGGGCCGTCGTAGTCGGTGAAGCGCATCCGCGGGCCGTCCAGTGCAAGCAGGCATTCCCCGGTCGGGCCGTTGCGGTTCTTGCGAATGAACATCTGGGCCTTGCCTTGCCACTCGGGCGCCGTGCGGTGCATGTCCTCGCGGTGGAGCATGGCCACGATATCGGCGTCCTGTTCGATCTCGCCCGAGTCGCGCAGGTCGGCCAGGGTGGGATGGCGGTTCGGCCGCCCCTCGCTGGCCCGGTTGAGCTGGGCGAGGGCGATCACTGGAACCTTCAATTCCTTGGCCAGCGCCTTGAGGCCGCGGGAGATGGAGCCGACCTCCTGCGTCCGGTTGTCGCCGGTACCGCGCATCAGCCCCAAGTAGTCGATCACGATCAGCCCGAGCCCGTGCGCCCGCTGGATGCGGCGTGCCTTGGCCCGGACATAGGCCACGGTGGCGGCCGGCGTGTCGTCGATGAACATCGGCCACGCCATCGAGGCACCCACCGCGGCGCTCATCCGGTCCCAGTCGTCCCGCTCGCGGGTGCCCGCCCGCATCGCCTGCACCGGGACGCCGGAACGGGCCGCCAGGATGCGCGCGGCGATTTCC
>JAKLLM010000302.1 GCA_023150125.1 Zoogloea sp. | reverse complement strand
TGATTTAGTAGTTTTTTCAATGATAGCCGATCCGCTGCACGGTGCAAGCGTGCACGCCCGGCCGGGGGGCATGCCGCCGCTGTCCGGACAAAACGGATAGCGATGGCCAAGCGGGTGGATAGTGCGCCGCGGCCCTTGCCCCTTTAATTGCCCTTGTCGCACAACCTGACATGAGGGCACACCATGAACACCCAAAAGACCATTGCCGAGTGGCGCGAGTTCGTCAGCGGCTGCCTGGATTTCCGCCCGGAGGAGGGCGTGTACCGGATCGCCCGGGACATGTTCACCGAGCCGGAGCTGTTCGATCTCGAGATGGAGATGATCTTCGAGAAGAACTGGATCTACGCCTGCCACGAGAGCGAGCTGCGGAGCCCCAACGACTACGTGACGATGCGCGCCGGCCGCCAACCGATGATCATCACCCGCGGCGCCGACGGCGGCCTCAACGCGCTGGTCAACGCCTGCCAGCACCGCGGCGCCACCCTGACCCGTGTCTGCAAGGGCCGCGCGTCGAGCTTCACCTGCCCCTTCCACGCCTGGACCTACAAGGCCGACGGGCGCCTGCTCAAGGTGAAGGCCGGCGACCAGTACGCGGCTGATTTCGACGTCTCGAAGCACAACCTCAAGAAGGCCCGGATCGCCAGCTACAAGGGCTTCGTGTTCATCAGCCTCGACGTGGACGGCACCGACTCGCTGGAGGATTACCTCGGCGACGCCAAGGTCTTCTTCGACATGATGGTCGCCCAGTCGCCCACCGGCGAACTCGAGGTGCTGCCCGGGCGCTCGGCCTACACCTTCGACGGCAACTGGAAGCTGCAGTGCGAGAACGGCCTCGACGGCTACCACGTGAGCACCGTGCATTTCAATTACGTGGTGACCGTCAAGCAGCGCCACCAGGTGAATGCCGAGAAGGGCGGCGCGGTGAGCAACACCCTCGACTACAGCAAGCTCGGGGCCGGCGACGCCGCCACCGACGACGGCTGGTTCTCGTTTCGCAACGGGCACAGCCTGCTGTTCTCCGACATGCCCAACCCGTCGGTGCGCCCCGGCTACGCCACGATCATGCCGCGCCTCGTCGACACCTACGGGCAAGGCAAGGCGGAGTGGATGATGCACCGGCTGCGCAACCTCAACATCTACCCGAGCCTGTTCTTCATGGACCAGATCAGCTCGCAGCTGCGCATCATCCGCCCGCTGGCCTGGAACAAGACCGAGGTCATCAGCCAGTGCATCGGCGTCAAGGGCGAGTCGGACAAGGACCGCGAGAGCCGCATCCGCCAGTTCGAGGATTTCTTCAACGTCTCGGGCATGGGCACGCCGGACGACCTGGTGGAGTTCCGCGAAGCCCAGCGCGGCTTCCAGGCCCGCCTCGAGCGCTGGAGCGACATCTCCCGCGGGCACCACAAGTGGGCCACCGGCCCCACCGCCAACAGCGAGACGATCGGCATCCAGCCGGTGCTGACCGGCACCGAATTCACCCAGGAAGGGCTCTACGTCAACCAGCACGGCGCCTGGCAGCGCTCGCTGCTGAAGGGCCTCGAGCGCAAGGCCCAGCAAGTGTCGCAAGCGGCCGAAAAGGAGTAAGCAGATGAATCCGAACCACCAGCATTCCGTCGAGCAGTTCCTCTACCGCAAGGCCGAGCTGTGCGACAGTCAGGCCTGGGACGACTACCTGGCGCTCTTCGACGAAGAGAGCGAGTTCCACGTCCCCCAGTGGGATTCCGAGCACAGCTACACCACCGACCCGCGGCGCGGCATGTCGCTGATCTACTACGCCAACCGCTCCGGCCTCGAAGACCGGGTGTTCCGCCTGCGCACAGGCCGCTCCGCCGCGTCCACCCCGATGCCGCGGACGATGCACCAGATCAGCAACGTGCGCATTCGCGAGATGGAGGGCGGCCGGCTCGAGGTGAAGGCCAACTGGGTCACCCACCACTACCGCTTCGATGTGTCCGACTGCTTCTATGGCTACGCCACCTACCAGCTGCGGCCGGACGGCGACAGCTGGAAGATCACCCGCAAGCATGTGGTGCTGCTGAACGACCGCATCAACGCGGTGCTCGATTTCTACCACCTGTAGCGCACCGGCTTTGAACGGCGGGCTTCCACTCGGGGCGAGACTGTGAGAAAAAGCGGCTTGGCAGCCTGCCCATGATGGGCGGGCTGGCCAAGCCCAAAAAACCGGCACGCGGCCCGCGTGGCACGGAAAAAATACAACGGAGACAAAAACATGATTCAACTCAAAGGCGCCGCGGCGCCCCGCCGGGCGCTTGCCGCCGGCGCACTGCTGGTAGCCTCGATGTTTGGCGCCACCTCGGCGATGGCCCAGGGCAGCCCGATCCGGGTCGGCCTGATGCTGCCGTCCACCGGCACCTACGCCGCGCTCGGCACCGCCATCACCAACGGTTTCAAGCTCCATGTGGCCGAGCAGGGCGGCAAGCTCGCCGGCCGCGACGTGGAGTACTTCACTGTCGACGACGAGTCCGACCCCTCCAAGGCCACCGAGAACGCCAACAAGCTGGTCAAGCGCGACAAGGTGGACGTGCTGGTCGGCACCGTGCACTCGGGCGTCGCGCTGGCCATGGCCAAGGTCGCCCGCGAGAACAAGACCCTGCTGATCGTGCCCAACGCCGGCGCCGACGAGCTCACCGGCCCCCTGTGCGCGCCGACCCTGTTCCGCACCTCCTTCACCAACTGGCAGCCGGCCTACGCGATGGGCAAGGTCACCGCCCAGAAGGGCCACAAGAAGGTCGTCACCCTCACCTGGAAGTACGCTGCCGGCCTGCAGGCCGTCGAGGGCTTCAAGGAGGCCTTCGAGCAGAGCGGCGGCAAGATCGTCAAGGAGATGACGCTGCCCTTCCCGAACGTCGAGTTCCAGCCCTTCCTCACCGAGATCGCGGCGCTCAAGCCCGATGCCGTGTATGTTTTCTTCGCCGGCGCCGGGGCGGCCAAGTTTGCCCGCGACTACCATGCGGCCGGCCTCAAGAACAGCATCCCGCTGTACGCCTCGGGCTTCCTCACCGACGGCACCCTCGAGGCGATGGGCGAGGCCGGCAAGGGCCTGCAGACCACGCTGCATTACGCCGACGGCCTCGACAACAAGAAGGACGCCGCCTTCCGCCTCAGCTACGCCAAGACCTACAAGCTGCAGCCCGACGTGTATGCCGTCCAGGGCTACGACGCCGCCCAGCTGCTGCGGGCCGGCCTGGCCGCCGCGAACGGCGACATCAGCCAGAAGGACGTGATCATCAAGGCGATGGAAGCCGCGAAGATCGACAGCCCGCGCGGCACCTTCACCCTCTCGAAGGCCCACAACCCGGTGCAGGACATCTACCTGCGTGAAGCCCAGGGTGGCCAGAACAAGGTGATCGGCACGCCGCTCAAGGCGCTCGCCGACCCGGCCCGCGGCTGCAAGCTCTAAGCAGCCTTCCGCTCTCCGTTTCCTCTGCTGCCCCGATCGCCTTCCGGCGGTCGGGCGTGGGAGCACGTCATGGATTTCGCCTCCTTCCTGATCCAGACGCTGAACTCGCTGCAGTACGGCCTGCTGCTTTTCTTGGTGGCAAGCGGACTGACGCTGGTGTTCGGCATCATGGGCATCATCAACCTCGCCCACGGCAGCTTCTACATGATCGGGGCCTACCTGGCCTTCGTTCTCGCCAGCCTCACGGGCAACCTCTTCGCGGCGATCGCGCTGGGCATCCCCCTGGCGCTGCTGTTCGGGGCCTTCCTCGAATGGGCGCTGTTCTCCCACCTCTACAAGCGCGACCACCTCGAGCAGGTGCTCCTCACCTACGGCCTCATCCTGATCTTCGAAGAGGTCCGCAGCCTGCTGGTCGGCGACGAAGTGCACGGGGTCGACATCCCCGCCGTCTTCAGCGCCTCGATCCAGCTGAGCGACGTGCTCAGCTACCCGGTGTACCGGCTCGTCATCTCGGCCGTCTGCATCGTGCTCGCGGTGGCGCTCTACTTCGTCATCCAGCGCACCCGGCTCGGCATGATGATCCGCGCCGGCA
>JAKLLM010000301.1 GCA_023150125.1 Zoogloea sp. | reverse complement strand
CTCGCTACAGAGCGGGGCCGGTCAATTGGGCGGAAACGGGGTCAGACTGGAAGGACAGGCGGGCCGCGGCTGTGCGGCCGGGGCAGGCGCCGGATGGCGGGCGCCGGAAGCAATTCGCCGACGAGCGGCGGAGGGAAGGATTCGAGGGCCGGCAGCGCCGGCGTGGACGGCAGCGCCGACGAAAGATCGGCCGCGGCCAGGCACACCAGACAGCTGGCGTGCCGCTCTGCGTCGGGCACGCCACCTTCGTAATCGGCCTGCGCCGCGCTGAGGCCGGCACCCAGCCGGGCCAGCGACGACAGCTCGCCCACGTGGCCGACCGCGTGGGCGGCGGCGAAAACCTGGGCGCAGACCAGCAGCAGCGCCAGCAGGCTGCGCAGGCAGGCGGAGGCGCTACGCCCCACGCGCATCAGGCGGTCACTCCGGGCGCCTGCCCGCACAGGCAGGCGAAGGCGCGGTCGACGATGTCCCGTTCGAGATCCCGCACGATGAAGACCAGGCGGGTGCCGTGGTCGGCGTCGGGCCAGGCGGGGAGCGAGGCGTCCGGGTAGCGCAGGTGATGCACGCACTGCACGACCCGCGGCGCCGGCTCGCCGCGCACATTCACGATGCCCTTCACCCGCAGCAGGTTTGCCCCCACCAGGCTCTGCAGCAGATCGAGGGCGGTGCTGAAATCGCCCCAGGCGACGGGGGCATCCAGGCGCAGCACGAAGGCGTGGGTGTGTTCGTCGTGGCGCGGCGCCGGATCGGCGGGCGGCCTGGCAGCCGGCTCGCGGCGCGGGGCGTAGGGGCTGGGGCGCGCCGCGGCAGCAGCCACCGCCTCGTCGGCCAGCCAGCCGGCCACGTCGGCGGAATGGGTGTCCGGGTTCCACAGGCCGCAGTCGAGCACCGCGGCGGCATCGACCTCGCCACCGGCAATGCGGACCTGGGGCGCGCCGGGGTTGAGCCCGGCGAGCTGCGCCGCCAGCGCGTCGAGCGCCTCAGGCAGGGCCTGGTCACACTTGGTGATGAGCAGCCGGTCGGCCATCGCCGCCTGCTTGACGGCCTCGGGGCTGGCCTGCAGCTGGGCGGCCCCGAAGACGCCATCGACCGCCGTGACGACGCCGTCGAGGCGGAAGCGTTCGGCGATGAAGAAATCCTGCATCAGGGTGAAGATCACCGGCGCCGGATCGGCCAGGCCGGTGGTTTCGATGACGACCCGCGAGAGGGCCGGCAGCTGGCGGCGCAGGCGCCGCATGAAGAGGTCCTTGAGCGCCCTGGAGAGGTCGCCCCGGACGGTGCAGCAGATGCAGCCGGACTCGAGGAGGACGATATCTTCCGAGATCGTCTCGACGAGCAGATGATCGATCGGCACCGCGCCGAACTCGTTCATCAGCACCACCGTGCCGGCCAGCGCGGGCTGGCGCAGCAGGTGATTGAGGAGCGTCGTCTTGCCTGCGCCGAGAAAGCCGGTGAGCAGGGTGACGGGGATACGCTGCGCCGGCGCGCTCATCGAGGGGACATCCGGCGAAGCGGCAGAAACCGGGCTTATTCGCCGTACAGCTTCTGGGTGCGCTCGCGGCGCTCCTGGGCGTCGATGGACAGCGTCGCGGTCGGGCGGGCCAGCAGGCGGCCGATGCCGATCGGGTCGCCGGTTTCCTCGCACCAGCCGTACTCGCCCTCGTCGATGCGGCCCAGGGCCTCCTCGATCTTCTTGATCAGCTTGCGTTCGCGGTCGCGCACGCGGAGCTCGAGGGCGTGCTCTTCTTCCACCGTGGCCCGGTCGGCCGGGTCGGCGACGAGTTCGTTCTCGCGCAGGTTGGCACCGGTGCTCGCGGCGTTCTCGAGCAGCTCGTCGCGCATCCGGGCGAGACGATCCCGGAAGAACGCGAGTTGCGCCGGGTTCATGTAATCGTCTTCCGGCATGGCCAGAATTTCGGCCTCGGTCAGCAGGTGTTCTTTGCTCGTGGTGGCAACCATGTCTCTTTCCTCCGTGAATCGACTGTCGGGCCCGGCTCTGCAAGGCGCGGACGGGGCCCGTTTGGCGACCCTTTGTGGGATCTGCAAGCCCTTGTGCCGCAGATCCTCGCCTGGCGCCCTGGGCGCCCTTGCCGCGAGGCAGCGCCTTCTGCGCGCCGCCCCCAGCTTCAAGGGCGCGATTCTAGGCACAGGAACGCGGCAATTACAACGCTCCGGCACCATACAAAGCCCAGATCCGTACATTATGAAACAGTGAATCTACCGCGTTGCTTCGGTTCGGGGCATGTCCTACGGTAAAATATTGCGATGCAAGTCACGAATCACCCCGCGCCGACCGCCGGCAGGGCCTCTTTTACATTGCCGGTCCGGGTGTACTTCGAAGATACCGATGCCGGCGGCGTGGTTTACTACGCCAACTACCTGAAGTTCTGCGAGCGGGCCCGCACCGAATGGCTGCGGACCACCGGGCTCGCCCAGAACCAGCTGGCCGCCGAGCAGGGCATCCTCTTCGTGGTGCGCTCCGTCGAGGCCAGCTACCTGCGCCCGGCGGTCCTCGACGACATGCTCGAGGTCGTCACCACGCTGGGCAAGCAGGGCCGCGCCAGCCTCGACTTCGCCCAGCAGGTCCGGCGCGACGGGCAGACGCTCTTCGAGGCCCGCATCGGCATCGCCTGCGTCGACCGCGACGCGATGCGCCCCATCCCGATTCCCCCCGCTGTGCGCGCACAGCTCGCCTCCCTGGTTTAAATCGATGAACGTCACCGAAGACCTGTCCATTCTGTCCCTGATCGCCAACGCGAGCGTCCTCGTCAAGCTCGTGATGGCCCTTCTGGGCACCGTCTCCTTCATGTCCTGGTACTGGATCTTCCGCAAGTGGTTCCAGATCCGCGACGCCAAGAAGAAAACCGACCTCTTCGAGCGCGACTTCTGGAGCGGCGGCGACCTCAACGCCCTCTACCAGAGCGCCGCCACCGGCCGCCACGAAACCGCCGGCATGGAGCGCATCTTCGAGGCCGGCTACCGGGAGTTCGCCAAGCTGCGCGGCAAGAACCTCGACAACGGGGCGATCATGGACGGCGCCCGCCGCGCCATGCGCGCCACCTACCAGCGCGAGGTCGACGACCTCGAGGCCCACCTCGCCTTCCTCGCCTCGGTCGGCTCGGTGTCGCCCTACGTCGGCCTGTTCGGCACCGTGTGGGGCATCATGAACGCCTTCCGCGGCCTCTCCAACGTCGGCTCGGCCACCCTCGCCCACGTCGCGCCGGGCATCGCCGAGGCACTGGTGGCCACCGCCATCGGCCTCTTCGCGGCGATCCCCGCGGTGGTCGCCTACAACCGCTTCGCCCACGACATCGACCGCATCGCGATCCGCTTCGAGAGCTTCACCGAGGAGTTCCTGAACATCCTCCAGCGCCAGCTGCGCTGACCGGAGCCCCGCCGCCATGCGTCAACGCCGCCTCATGAACCAGATCAACGTCGTGCCCTACATCGACGTGATGCTGGTGCTGCTCGTCATCTTCATGGTCACCGCGCCGATGATCCAGTCCGGCTCGGTGAACCTGCCCAGCGTCGATAAAGTCCCCGCGCCGCCCACCGACGCAATGATCGTTCAGGTCAAGGCCGACGGCGAGCTCGCCCTGCGCGCCACCAGCAACGCCCCCGAAAAGGCCTTCAACCGCCGCGACCTGATCGCCGAGGTGCAGTCGGCCGTGGCCGCCAACCCGGGCCAGCCGGTCGTCATCGCCGCCGACAAGAGCGTCAAGTACGAGCTGGTGATGAACACCCTCAACGACCTGCGCAACGCCGGCGTCAACAAGGTCGGCCTGCAGACGCAGGTCGGCAAGTCCGCCCGATGAACCCAGCTCTGCCCAGCAACGATCGCGGCAAGTGGGCCTCGGCGGCGCTCGCCGTCCTCGTCCATGTGATGCTCGGCCTGTTCCTGTTCTACGGCGTCCGCTGGCAGAACCGCCTGCCCGACCCGGTTGAGGTCGAGCTGGTGAGCCCGCCGCCCCCTGCCGCCGCGCAGCTTGCCCCGCCGCCTCCGCCGGCGCCCCCGGCCCCCGCCCGCCCGGCGCCACGT
>JAKLLM010000300.1 GCA_023150125.1 Zoogloea sp. | reverse complement strand
AGTGGGAAGTGGGAAGTGGGAAGTGGGAAGTGGGAAGTGGGAAGTGGGAAGTGGGAAGTGGGAAGTGGGAAGTGGGAAGTGGGAAGTGGGAAGTGGGCCAGATGGTGGTCCTGCGTGCCGGAAATCGCCAGCGCACGAGTGTTCCGCCCGGCCCCCACTCCCCATTACCTACTTCCCACTACCCTCCCCCGAGCATCCTCACTTCCCGCTGCGGGAAGGGGATCTCGATGCCCTCTTCCTTGAAGCGGCGCCAGATCTGCATGTTGATCGCCGAGCGGATGCCGAGGGTGCCCTCGGCGGGGTCGCGGATCCAGAAGCCGAGCTGCAGGTTGATGCCGCTGTCGGCGAAGGCCTCGAGGAAGGCGCCCGGGGCCGGGTCGTGCATCACCCGGGGCTGGGCCTTGGCGGCCTCGACCATGATCGCCATCGCCTTCTCGAGGTCGGCGGCGTAGCTCACCTGCACCGGCAGCGCGACCCGCACCTTGGGGTCGGTGAAGGTCTCGTTCTGCACGATGGAGCCGACCAGGGTCTCGTTGGGCACGATGGACTCGATGCCGGTCATGCCCTTCAGCACCGTGTAGCGGGTGGTGATCTGGCTGACGATGCCACGCTCGTTGCCCACCGAGATCAGGTTGCCCATGCGGATCGAGCGGTCGAGGAGCAGGATGAAGCCCGACACGTAGTTGGCGGCGATCTTCTGCATGCCGAAGCCCAGGCCGACGCCCAGCGCCCCGCCGAACACCGACAGCGCGGTGAGGTCGATGCCCACCAGCGGCAGGCCGATGGCCACCGCCAGCACCAGCAGCAGCGAACGCGACAGGCGCGTGAACACCAGCTTCAGGTTGCCGTCGAGGCCCTCGGTACGCATCAGGCGGCTCTCGATGACGCCGGCCACCCACAGCGCGACGAGCACGGTGATGAACACCGTCAGCGCCCCCTGCAGCAGCATCCACAGGTTGACCTTGGCCTTGCCGATCGAGAAGGCGACCTGCTCCAGCCCGTCGATCACCGTCGGCAGCACGCCGCTGAGGTGGAGCGCCACCACGCCCCACGCCCCGAAGGCAAAGGCCCGCTCGAAGGAGGCCAGCCAGCCGGCTCGCGGAAAGCTGCGCTTCAGCGCATGCACGGTGAGGCGGATCACCGCCATCGCCAGCAGCAGCGGCACCGCCAGCTTGAGCAGGTTGATGTGATGCCAGTTGGCAAGCACGGCCCGGGCCAGCAGCACCAGCACCAGCGCGGTGAGCGGGAAGATCACGCGGCGCAGGCCCTCCTCGCGGGCATCGACGGCGACGGCCGGGTCGGCCGCGCGGCGGCGGCGCAGCACCGCCTTCACCTGGCGGGTGATCAGCCAGGCGATGAACAGGCACACCGCCAGCACGCCGACCTGCCAGAAGATGGCCGGCTGCTGGACGTCACGCCACAGCTCAACCAGGAGTTCCGCGATCTGATTCTCTTCCATCCGTCTTTCCTCTGCGGGGCGGCAAATCCTCCAGGCTGCGCAAGAGCTGCGCCTCGGCCCGGTGACGCTGCCAGTTGTCGGTGTAGATCCGCACCAGGGCCGGGTTGCCGCGCAGGATGAGCAGGTTCTCTGCGTTGGCGACCCGGGCCGAGCGGGTAAAGTTGTAGGAGCCGGTGGCCACCGCGCCGTGGCTGGCCGAGGCCGGGTCGAGGATTATGACTTTGTTGTGGGCGATGTTGTAGCGGGTCTCCACCGCCACCGGGATGCCAGCCTCCATCAGCTGGGGCAGCACGCTCAGCGACGACGGACGGTTCATCTCGGCGTCGAGCAGCACCTCGACGCGCAGGCCACGCTTGTGGGCGGCGATCAGCGCGCGGGCGATGGGCTTGCTGGTGAACACGTAGGCCTGGACGAGGATGCTCTCGCGGGCCTCGCCGATGGCGGCGATGAGCGCCGCCTCCGGGTCGTTCCAGGGCGAGAAGGCGACCTCCACGCTGCCCCGCGCCGGCACCTGCACCGTCGGTGCCTGGCCCGGCCCGCCGGGCGGATCTGCCGCCACGGCGGCCGCAGCCATACCGGCCAGCAACCCCGCGGCCGCCAGCCGGACGACCCGCGCCGGCATCAGGCCTTGCGCTCCAGCACCGCGGCGAAGAAGCCGTCGGTGTCGTGGGCGGCCGGCGTGAGACGGAGCTGCTCGCCGCAGGCGATGGTGATGCCCTGCTTGGCCAGCACCTCTTCGGCACTCAGCGGCGTAAAGGCCTCGTTGGCAGCCAGGAAGGCGGCAACGATGGCCTCGTTTTCCTCGGGCAGCAGGCTGCAGGTGGCGTACACCAGGCGGCCGCCCGGCTTCACGAGACGCGCCGCGCTGGCCAGGATCGCCGCCTGCTTGGCGGTGAGCTCGGCCAGCGCCTCGGGGCTCTGGCGCCACTTGAGGTCGGGGTTGCGGCGTAGGGTGCCGAGGCCGCTGCACGGCGCGTCGACCAGCACGCGGTCGATCTTGCCGGCCAGACGCTTGACGCGGGGGTCGTTCTCGCTGGCGATGACCACCGGGTGGATGTTGGAGAGCCCCGAGCGGGCGACCCGCGGCTTGAGCTTGCCGAGCCGCTTCTCGGAGACGTCGAAGGCGTACAGGCGCCCGGTGTTGCGCATCAGCGCGCCGAGCAGCAGGGTCTTGCCGCCGGCGCCGGCGCAGAAGTCGACGACCATCTCGCCGCGCTTGGGCTGGAGGAGGAAGCCCAGCAGCTGGCTGCCTTCGTCCTGCACCTCGAAGCTGCCGTCGAGGAAGAGCGGGTGCTTCTGCAGCGCCGGCTTGCCCTCGAGGCGCACCGCCAGCGGCGAGAAGCGCCCAGGCGCGCAGGCGACGCCGTCGGCCTTGAGCTTGTCGACGAGGGCGTCGCGGTCGAGCTTGAGGGGGTTGGCGCGCAGGTCGAGGGGCGCCGGCCGGTTGAGGCTCTGGGCGAGGCGGAGCACTTCTTCCGGGCTCATGAAGGCCGACAGGCGCTCGGCCAGCCAGTCGGGCAGGTCGGCGGCTT
Organism: Zoogloea sp.; assembly: GCA_023150125.1. Taxonomy (GTDB): domain Bacteria; phylum Pseudomonadota; class Gammaproteobacteria; order Burkholderiales; family Rhodocyclaceae; genus Zoogloea. Next base: position 1,057 of record JAKLLM010000300.1, on the reverse strand, counting down.
CGGCCAGGCCGACCTCGCCCAGCTCGCGGCCCTTGATCTCGGTGAAGAAGTCGGTGTCGCGGCCATGAAAGCCCTCGCCGAGCTGGCGCAGGGTGGTGCCTTCGACCCGGGCCAGCCAGGCCAGCACCAGGTGACGGGTGGACGAGCGCTCGCCGCACAGGCGCTCGAGGGTGCGCTTGCGGCGCAGCACGCCATACACGGCCTCGGCCACGAAGGCCCGGTCGCGGGCACCGAGCTCGCGGAAATCGCGGAAGAAGTGGGACAACACCGAATCGGCGGGGTAGTCGAAGCGCAGCACCGAGCGGAGGGCCTGGCTGGCGGACTGGATCTGGGCGGGGGTGATGGTCATGGTACTGGGGCTTTCATTCGGGGCAAAAGTTTCGCCCCCGGTAAGGAAACGGGTTGTAAGGGCGACTTGTAGGTGCGAGCTTGCTCGCACAGCGCGGTCTGGCCAGCGGACGATCCTTGTTCAACCTCGGCGGGCGAGCAAGCTCGCCCCTACAGGGATCACGGAACCCATTCATTCGGCCTTGCGGGCGCCGAGGTCGACGCCGGTGGCGACCTGGTCGAGCACGTCGCCGTTCTTGTCGGTGATCTTGAGGCGTACGGGCAGGTTGGCGTAGTCGCGGGCGAGCCAGATGTCGATCTTGAGCTCGCCCCGGTGGCCGGTGCTGCCTAGATGGTAGGCCGAAACCTTGCCGGCGGGCACCTCGAGCTCCTCGAGGCCGAGGTTCTCGATCACCGAGCGCACCGCGCTCTTGCCGGTGACCACCAGCAGCTCGGCGCGCAGCGGGCCCTCGGGCTGGAGGGCCAGATGGTGCATCAGCGAGAGCACGTCCTGGTCGCCCTCGGCGATCGAGAACTCCCGCCGCCGCTCGCCGGCGATCAGCACGACCTTGGCCGACGACCAGTCGAAATCGGCGCGCTCCTTCATCTGGCCGTCGCGCTCGACGGTGAATTTGTCGGGCTGCAGGCCCCGCGGCCCGAGGCGCCCCTCGCTGCGCTGGATCATCCTGAAGGGCTTGACCAGGCAGATGAGGCCGGCGGTCTCGATCAC
>JAKLLM010000299.1 GCA_023150125.1 Zoogloea sp. | reverse complement strand
GAGGACCTCCTCGCCCGCATCGTCGAAGCCCTGCGCGGGCGTATCGTGATCACCGAGAGCCTGAGCGGCCTGCTCGCCCGCTCGCTGCGCGACGAAGCCCAGGCCGCCGAACGCAGCCTCGCCCCGCTCACCGAGCGCGAGAAGGACATCCTCGGCTGTCTGGCCGGCGGGCTGTCGAACAAGCTCATCGCCCGCGACCTCAACATCGCCGAGGGCACGGTCAAGGTCCACATCAAGAACCTGCTCAAGAAACTCAAGTTCCGCTCCCGGCTCGAAGCCGCGGTGTGGGCCATCGAACAAGGCCACCGCAACCAGGACCCGGGCAGCTCACGCTGAGCGCACGATCCGGCACGCCGCAGGGCGCGGGTTTGCAATAAACTCCGGATATTTCCCGGCCTGCAGCCAGAGCTCGGCGAACCCCGCCGGGTTTTCGCTGTCTTCATCAGGGTCGGGGAGCAGCAGCCCCCCTTCCGGCGCGCCGAACGGCGTGGAGACATCGAGTGAAGAAACGAATCATCTGGACCGCCCTGGCCATCATCTGTGCCGGCCAAACCGCCGCCCAGGACGGCCTCGGCGCCCCCCGCCTCGCCCCCACGGCCGACCAGGCCCAGACGGCCTACCTCAGCGCACAGATCCTCGGGCGCTACCACTACAAGAGCGTGCCCCTCGACGACGCCATGTCGGAGAAGATCTTCGAGCGCTACCTCAAGGCCCTCGACCCGGAACGCCTGTTCTTCACCCAGGCCGACATCGACAGCTTCGCCGACGCGCGCACCCGCCTCGACGACGCCATCCTGAAGGGCAACCTCAGCGCCCCCTTCACGATCTTCCAGCGCTTCGAGCAGCGCGTCACCGAGCGCCTCACCGACGCCCGCGAGCTCCTCGCCCGGGATTTCGATTTCAGCGTCAAGGAAGGCTACCCCTACGCCCGCGACAAGGCCCCGTGGCCCAAGGACGACGCCGAAGTCCGTGACCTGTGGAGGAAGCGCGTCAAGAACGACTGGCTGCGCCTCAAGCTCGCCGGCAAGGACGACAAGGCCATCCGCGAGACCCTCGGCAAGCGCTACGACAACTACCTCGCCCGCGCCACCCGCAACAAGAGCGAAGACGTCTTCCAGGTGTTCATGAACGCCTATGCGATGTCGATCGAGCCGCACACCAACTACCTCGGCCGCAGCGCCTCCGACGACTTCGACATCTCGATGCGGCTCTCGCTGGTAGGCATCGGCGCGGTGCTGCAGGAGCGCGACGAATACATCACCATCCGCGAGCTCGTGCCCGGCGGGCCGGCCGCCCGCTCCGGCAAGCTCGCCGTGGGCGACCGCATCGTCGGTGTCGGCCAGGGCGACAACCCGATCACCGACGTCGTCGGCTCCCGCGTCGACGAAGCCGTCAAGCTGATCCGCGGCACCAAGGACACCAAGGTCGTCCTCGACATCCTGCCCGCCGACGCCGGCCCCGACGGCAAGCACAAGCAGGTCACCCTCGTCCGTGACAAGATCAAGCTCGAGGAGCAGGCCGCCAGCAAGTCGGTCATCAAGCTCGGCGAGGGCCTTTCCGCCCGCCGGATCGGCGTCATCAAGCTGCCCGCGTTCTACGAAGACTTCGAAGGCCGCCGCCGCGGTGACAAGGATTTCCGCAGCGCCAGCCGTGACGTGGCTCGCCTGGTGGACGAGTTGCGCAAGGACAAGGTCGACGGCCTCCTCATCGACCTGCGCAACAACGGTGGCGGCTCGCTGCGCGAGGCGGTCGAGCTCACCGGCCTGTTCATCGACAAGGGCCCGGTGGTGCAGCAGCGCCGCCCCGACGGGCAGATCGGCGTCGAGAGCGACGAGCGCGCCGGCGTCGCCTGGGACGGCCCGATGGCGGTGCTCATCAACCGCGCCTCCGCCTCTGCTTCCGAGATCTTCGCCGCCGCGCTGCAGGACTATGGCCGCGCGCCCATCCTCGGCGAAGCCAGCTTCGGCAAGGGCACCGTGCAGACCATGATCGACCTCGACGAAGTCGCCAAGAATTCGAAGCCGCGCTTCGGCGACCTCAAGATGACCGTCGCCCAGTTCTTCCGTGTAAACGGCGGCACCACCCAGCTGCGTGGCGTCGTGCCCGACATCGCCTTCCCGTCGGTGGCCGACAGCGACAGCTTCGGCGAAGCCAGTTACGACAACGCCCTGCCGTGGGTGCAGATCGCCGCGGCCGACTACCGCATCGTCGGCAAGCTCAACGACCGCGTGGCCGACCTGCAGCGCCGCCACCAGGCCCGCATCGGCAAGGACAAGGATTTCCAGCTGCTGCTCCAGGACGTCGCCGAGTTCAAGCGCCTGCGCGAGGCCAAGATGCTGTCCCTCAACGAGACCGAGCGCCGCAAGGAGAAGGAACGCCAGGAGGCCCGCCTCAAGGCCCGCGAGGGTGCCAAGCTCGCCGCCCTCCAGGACGACGGCCTGCAGGCCAGCGAGCGCAGCCTAGTCGCCGACCTGGCGGCCGAAAAGGCCCGCAAGAACGCCAAGGACGTGCTCCTGGCAGAAGCCGCCCGCATCGTCGCCGACGACGCCGATCTCTCCGCCGGCCGCAGCCAGATCGCCATGCGGGAGCGGGTCGAGATTACCGGCAGCAAGGGCCAGATCCTTCGCTGAGCCAACCGCAGGCCCTGCCGCCCGGGGCCTGCCTGACGGACGCCGACAGGGCTAGCCCAAGATCGGGAAACGCGTCGGAAAAATTTACACTCGCCCGCCAATCAGCGCCCGATGAAACATAATTTTTCGGACGAACAACTATTTCACTTTTTGCGTCAGTAAATTACATCGAGCGCCCCAATCTGGGAACGTAAATTGCATCAGCCTGAAAGCCACAGAGGCTCGAGTCTTTTTCTTACAGCCTGATCGCTGTGAGTTGCCCAAACAAACTTTCAGGAGGTAGATCATGCGACTTGCGAAAGCGTCGTTAATGCTTGGTATTATCGGTTTCTCGGGAGTAGCCAGCGCAGTGCCAAGCCTGACCTTCATCATCGACGGCGATACGTTCTCGCAACCTTACGCCATCACCAACAGCTCCACCGCCGGTGAGCGCGTCGTCCGATTCCAGCTCGACCTGTCGACCATCGCCCCGCGGAGCTTCTGCTACGACACGGTCGATAACGCCGACTGCAACTCTGGCAGCGTGAATGCCGGCGTCGCATTCGCCGCGACCGGCGGCACCGGCGCCAGCACCGGTCTCGTCGGCGCCCCCGTGGTTGCAGACGCAACCAAGCTGCTCGACATCTCCTTCACCAACTTCGATGCCGGCGAGACCTTTGAGTGGGTCATCGATGTGGACGAAGCGAATGGCGTGATTGCAGACCAGACCGTCAGCGGGAACGAGCTCATCGGCGCCACCGCACTGGTGGACTTCTCGGACGGCCAGCGCCTGACGGGCGTACTGGCGGCAGTGCCCGGCAACGACCTGGCCTCCCAATTCACCGTCACCGGCACGGGACCGATCCCGATCCCGGAGCCCACCTCCCTCGCCCTGATGGGCCTCGGCCTCGGCGCCCTTGGGATCATCCGGCGCCAACGCCCTCGACTCGGCGCCGGAAAGTAACTCGGCACCAAACGGAGCGGGGTCGGCCTGCCTGGCTTGCAGACCCCCTCTGGTTCGGTCCAGGCAAATGGATCAGCGCTCCCGGCCCCATGCTCGCATGCAAGCGGCCGCCCACGACAAAAAGCAGAAACGCCCCGTATGGGGCGTTTCTGCTTGAAGCAATGGCGGAAAGGGAGGGATTCGAACCCTCGATACGGCTAAACCGTATACCGGATTTCGAGTCCGGCGCATTCGACCACTCTGCCACCTTTCCGCTCGAAGCCACGCATTATATACAACCCTACCGAAAAATCCAGCTTTTTATGCAGGTTTTGCGGTGCGCGAGGTGAACTCGTCGTAAGCACGCACGGCCTCGGCTGCGTACATCAGGCTCGGGCCACCGCCCATGTAGGTGCAGATACCCAGGGTTTCCATGAGCTGCTCACGGGTCACCCCCAGGCGGATCAGGGCCTTGACGTGGAAGCCGATGCAGCCGTCACACCGGGCCGACACGCCGATGGC
>JAKLLM010000298.1 GCA_023150125.1 Zoogloea sp. | reverse complement strand
TCGAGGCCCTCGCCGCCGCGCTGGGCGTGGCAGGGCGGGTGCGGTTCACCGGGCGTCTCGATCGCGACCAGATGGCGGCCCTCTACCGGGACGCAGACCTCACCCTCAACCCGAGCCGGGCCGACAACATGCCCGTCTCGGTGCTCGAGTCGATGGCCTGCGGCGTGCCCGTGGTGACGACCGACGTGGGGGGGATTCCCTATCTCGTCCGCCACGAACACACGGCCCTGCTGGTGCCGCCCGACGCCCCCCAGGCGATGGCCGACGCGGCGCTGCGGGTGCTGGGCGATGCACGTCTGGCGGCCTCGCTCCGCCGGGCGGGGCTCGAAGAAGTCCGCCGCTACAGCTGGCCGTCCGTCAGGAACACCTTGCTGGCGGCCTATGAGGATGCCCTGAGCGGGCAGTCACCGTCCGGCAGTGCCCGGACCCAGGAGTCGAAAGATCATGTCTGACATCTATACCCGCCTCGTCTCGAATGTGCTCTTTCCCCTCCAGGAGCGCCTCAAGCACCACGATACCGTGAAGGTCCGTCAGGGCATGGAGGACTCCCAGTGGTGGCCCCGTGAGCAGATCCTCGCCCTGCAGGCGAAGCGCCTCCGGGCCTTCCTGGCCGATATCGGCGCCCACGTCCCGTACTACCGCGACCTGTTCGCGCAGACCGGCTTCGACCCCGCGCGGGTGAGCGGCAGTGCCGACCTGCAGGCGCTGCCCTTCCTGACCAAGTCGGTGATCCGCCAGAACACCGACGCTCTGCGGGCCGACGACGCCCAGGGGCTGGCGCGCTTCAACACCGGCGGCTCCAGCGGCGAGCCGCTGATCTTCTTCATCGGCACCGAGCGTGTCACCCACGACGTGGCGGCCAAGTGGCGGGCGACCCGCTGGTGGGACGTGGATATCGGCGACCCCGAGATCGTCGTCTGGGGCTCGCCCATCGAGCTCGGCACCCAGGACAAGGTGCGCCTGATCCGCGACAAGCTGATGCGCACCGAGCTGCTGCCGGCCTTCGAGATGTCGGATGCGCGGGTCGAGGGCTTCATCGCACGGATCCGCGAGATGCGGCCGCGGATGCTGTTCGGCTATCCGTCGGCGATCAGCCATATCGCGGGCTACGCCGAGAAGAAGGGCATCCGCCTCGACGACCTGGGCGTGAAGGTGGTCTTCGTGACCTCCGAGCGGCTTTACGATCACCAGCGGGAGGTCATCAGCCGGGTCTTTGCGGCGCCGGTGGCCAACGGCTACGGTGGTCGCGACGCGGGTTTCATCGCCCACGCCTGCCCGTCGGGCTCGATGCACATCACCGCCGAGGACATCGTCGTCGAGATCATCGACGGGGAAGGGCGGGTCCAGCCGCCCGGCGTCGCGGGCGAGATCGTCGTCACCCACCTGGCGACGCGCGACTACCCGTTCGTGCGTTATCGCACGGGCGATGTCGGTGTCCTCAGTGAAGATCCCTGCCCCTGTGGCCGCGGGCTGCCGGTGCTCAGTGAAATCCAGGGCCGCAGCACCGATTTCGTCATCGCAGCGGATGGCACCGTGATGCATGGCCTTGCCCTGATTTATGTTCTTCGGGATATTCCGGGTGTCGCCTCGTTCAAGATCGTCCAGGAGACGACTACGCTGACCACCGTGTTCGTCGAGCCGGGCCCGCTGTTCGAGGCCGATGACGTCGGGCGCATCCAGGCGGGCCTGAAGCGCCGGCTGGGTGAGGCGGTGACGATCGACGTGAAGGTGGTCGATGTGGTGCCGGCGGAGGCGTCCGGCAAGTTCCGCTACGTGATCAGTCGCGTTGCGGCCTGATTTTTTAACGATGCGGTTGGCGGGCTTGAAGATGGTCTGGGGCGTTCTGAGTGCGTGATCTACTGGTAACCCTTCTGTTCTGTTACGGCGCGGTGAAGGCCTTCAGGTCTCCCTATGTCGCAGCGCTGCTGTGGGCATGGATCGGCCTGATGAACCCCCACCGGCTGGGCTGGGGGTTTGCGTACAGCCTTCCGTTCGCGATGATCGCGGTCGGCCTGCTGGTGGTGAGCATGATGGCCCACTCCCGTCAGGTCCGCTGGCCGTCGAGCGGGCCGTTTTCGGTGCTGGTGCTCTTCCTGGTCTGGATGGGCCTCACGACCCTGGCGGCCATCCACTTCGACGAGAGCCTGACGAGCTACGTGAACGTCCTCAAGGTGCTGGGCGTGGCGCTGCTCATCGGTTGCGTCGTGCAGACCCGCCATCAAGGGCGGGTTCTTCACGCTGATGACGGGCGGGTCCTTCCGGGTGTGGGGGCCGCCGGGCAGCGTGATCGCCGACAACAACGAGCTCGCCGTGGCGCTGATCGTCACCATCCCGCTGCTGTACTACCTGACCCTCCGGGTCGAGGAGCTGGTCAAGCTGCCTTTCCTGAACCGGCTCAACCCCAAGTGGCTGAAGCGGGGCCTGATGCTCAGCATCGCCCTGTGCGCGGCCTCGGTGCTCGGCAGCCATTCGCGCGGCGCGCTGCTGGCGATCTCCGCGATGGCGGCGGTGCTGTGGTGGCGGAGCAAGTCCAAGCTGACGATCGGCATTGCGCTGCTGATGGTGGCGCCGGCGCTGATCATGTTCATGCCCGCCGAGTGGACCGAGCGGATGGGCACCATCAAGACCTACGACGCCGACGCCTCGGCAATGGGGCGCTTGAATGCCTGGACGATGGCCTTCAACATTGCCAACAGCCGCATCCTGGGTGCCGGCTTTGCCACCGACAGCGGGCTCGTCTATCGCATGTACGCACCCAACCCCAACGAGGTTCTGGTGGCGCACAGCATCTACTTCCAGGTGCTCGGCCAGCATGGCTACATCGGCCTGGCCCTGTTCCTCACCTTCTGGATCCTCACCTATCGCACGGCGGGGCGGCTCATCGCCCACAGCCGGGGGCGGCCGGACCTGGCCTGGGTGGGGGATCTGGGCTCGATGGTGAAGGTCAGCCTGGTGGGTTTTGCCGTGGGGGGCGCATTTCTCAACCTGGCTTTCTGGGACATGCCCTTCTACCTGATGGTGATCGTGGTGGTAACCGAAAAATGGGTCAAGGCCGCCCTCGGGGAGGGCCAGGCCGTGGCTTCGGCGAACGCCGGCGGCCTCAAGGGCAGCGGACGGCTCGAAGCCTCGCAGTAATGGGAACGGAACGGATGACATCTCTGAATCGCCAATTGAAGTCTGCAGTACCCGGCATCGATGCACAGGCCGCCGGGCGCGGGGTGAACAACTTGCTCGTGTGGGGCCTGATCGTGGCCGTCTGGGGCGCGCTGCTGTATGCCTTCCGCCCCTACGTGGAGATGGTGCTGGTGGCCTGGGAGACCCTCCCGAGCCATGCCCACGGCTACGTCGTGCTGATGGTGGTGGCCTACCTGCTGTGGACCAAGCGCGAGCATCTCGCGGCAGTGGTCTGCCGGCCCTCCTGGAAGGGCTTCGTGGCGCTGGCCTTCGGTGCCTTCGTGGCGATGGTGGGTGAGCTCACCTCGGTGGCCGCGATGGTGCAGTTTGCGCTGGTGCTGATGATCTTCTGCACGGTGTGGGCGATCGGCGGCGACCGCGCCGGCCGCGTGGCGGCGGGGCCCCTGAGCTTCCTGGTGTTCGCCGTGCCCTTCGGCCAGGAAGCGCTCCCCATCCTGATGAACTGGACCGCCGATGCGACGGTCGTTGCCCTGCGTCATTCGGGCGTGCCGGTCTTCCAGGAGGGCCGCAACTTCGTCATCCCGAGTGGCCGCTGGTCGGTGATCGAGGCCTGCGGCGGCATCCGTTACCTGCTGAGCTCGGTGTTCATCGGCGCGGTGTTCGCCTATCTCACCTACACCCGTGTGCACAAGCGGGTGCTGTTCATGGTGTGGTCGGTGATCATGCCGCTGCTGGCAAACTGGCTGCGCGCCTACGTGATCGTGATGGTGGCCCACCATACCGACAACGAGTGGGGAATGGGCGTGAGCCACCTCGCGTTTGGCTGGATCATCTTCGGGATTGCCGTCTTCATCGGCTTTGCGGTGGGTGTCCGCTGGCGTGACCCGCTGCCCGAGGCGCCCCGGGAGGCGCCGGCCGCCGGCAGCCCGCTGGCGGTGGTGGTGGTGGCCGCGGTGCTGGCGGCGGTGATTCCGCCGGGCGTGGCCAGCACGGCGCTGGCCTTTGCGTCGCGCACCACGGGCACCGATGCACCGAAGCTGCAGCTCGACTCCCTGGCCGACCTCGAGCGCGACAGCGGTGGCTTCGAGGGCGTCCGCCCGAGCTTCCCGGGGGCCCGGGCCATCCACGAGGCCCGCTACAAGACCCGTGACGGCGAGATCGTGGATGTCTTCGTGGCCTATTTCCGCAACCAGCAGCAGGGGGCCGAACTGATCAACGTCAGCAACAAGCTCGATCCCACCCACGACTGGAGCTGGGCCATCTCGAGCTCCGTGCGGCGCCCTGGCACCACGGTGCCGGAGGTCCGCCTGGAGGGTTACGTGAAGTCGGGGCGTCATGCCGCCGCCTATCAGCTCTACTGGGTCAATGACCAGACGACGGCCAACGACACGGCTGCCAAGCTCCTCGAGGCCGTCTCGCGCCTGCGCGGGCACGGCGACGATTCGGCGGCGATCATCCTCACCATGTACAGCACCGAAGACCTGGAGGCTGCCCGCCTGAAGACCGAGGCGTTCGCCGCCGAGCGGCTCGACGGCCTGCTGGCGGATCTGCGGCGCACGGCGGAGGCAGGGCGATGAGCACCGCAAACAGGGAGGACCGCAGCGCGTGCCTGATGGTGGCGAGCATCTTCACCCCCATCCAGGGGGGCTCGGCGACCGTCTATGCAAACCTGTGCCGCTACGCGCCGCCGGGGCGGATGGTGGCGCTGGCCACCCGCCGTCACTACCAGGATGGCGCCGAGATCCCGGGCTGGGCGGCCCACGATGCGCGCTGCGAGTTTCCGATCTACCGCCTCGACCTGCTGCGGCCCGAGATGGCGCCGCCGCCGGCCAACAAGCTGGTCTCGGCGTGGCGCTTCCTGACCATCGACATCCCGCTCCGCTGGCGGATCGTGTCCACCGTGTACCAGCTCATCCGGCGGCATCGGATCGGCGTGATCTGCATCGGCGAGCTGGCGTCCACCGCCTGGCTGGGGGCTTTCTTCCGCCGCTTCCTCGGCACCCGGATGGTGCTCTACGTGCACGGCGAGGAGATCACCCAGCGGGTCGACGCAGGCTCCTTCGGGCGTCGCCGCGGCGAGCACCTGCGGGCGGCCGACGCGGTGGTCGCGGTGAGCCGCTTCACGCGCCAGGCCCTCATCGAGCAGATGGGTGTGCGGCCGGAGCGGATCTGCCTGATCGAGAACGGCGTCGACACCCGGCGCTTCTCCCCCGGCCCCGACGATGCGGGCCTGCGCGCGCGGCTCGGGCTGGTCGGCAAGCGGCTGGTGGTGGCGGTCGGCCGGCTGGTGCCCCGCAAGGGTTTCGACAAGACCATCGCCGGCTGGGCCGAGGTCCACCGCGCCCACCCGGATGCCCACCTGCTGATCATCGGCGACGGCCCCCAGCGGGCTGAGCTGCAGGCGATGGCCGACGCCTCGCCGGCCGGCGCCGCGATCACCCTCGCCGGTGCGCTGGACGACGCGGATCTCCTCGCCGCCTACCGCAGCGCCAGCCTCTTCGTGATGCCCAACCGGACGATGCCCGACGGCGACACCGAAGGCTTCGGGCTGGTCTTCCTCGAAGCCAATGCCTGCGGCCGGGCAGTGGTCGGCGGCAGGGCAGGGGGCGCGGTCGAAGCCGTCCGTGACGGCGAGAGCGGCCTCCTCGTGAATGGCGAGGACGTGGCCGAGATCACCGGCGCCATCACGCGCATCCTCGGCGACGACGCGCTGCGCAGCCGGCTCGAGGCCGGCGCCCTGCGCCACGCCCAGGCGAACAGCTGGGAGACCCGCGTGCGGATCTTCCAGGACCTTTGCAGCAAGCTGCAGCAAACAGGAGAACACAATGTCTGAACCGCGCACCTTGCTGGTGATCGCGGGCGAATTTCCGCCTCTCAAGACCATCGGACGGATCCGGACGGTCAAGTTCGTCGAGCAGCTCCGCCAGCACGGCTGGCGATCCATCGTGATCACCCTGCAGCCCACCGGGGCCGAGGGCAATTACGATCCGTCCCTGATGGCCGAGATCGCCGACGGGGTGGAAGTCGTCCGGGTGCCGGTCCGCATCCTCGAACAGGAAATCGCCGACGGCGTGAAGCGCCTGCTCGGGCGCCCGGCCAAGGCTCCGGCGCTGGCGGCGGCGTCCGCCGGCGGCGCCACGGCCCCTGCGGCGGCG
>JAKLLM010000297.1 GCA_023150125.1 Zoogloea sp. | reverse complement strand
CAGGCTGGCGACGCCGCGCTTGCCGCCGGTCTTCTTGAGGGCGCCGAGCAGCGTGACGATGATGCGGGCACCGGAGGCGCCGATGGGGTGGCCCAGCGCGCAGGCGCCGCCGTGGATGTTCACCTTGGCCGGATCGAGCTTGAGGTCGTGGATGGCGGCCATCGTGACGACGGCGAAGGCTTCGTTGATCTCCCACAGGTCCACGTCGGCGGTGGTCCAGCCGGTCTTGGCGAGCAGCTTCTGCATGGCGCCGACCGGGGCGGTGGCGAACAGGTTGGGCTGGTGGGCGTGGGTGCTGTGGCCGGCGATCCTGGCGATCGGCTTGAGGCCCTTGGCCGCGGCGGTGGAGGCGCGCATCAGCACCAGCGCGGCGGCGCCGTCGGAGATGGAGCTGGAGTTGGCCGGGGTCACGGTGCCGTCCTTGCGGAAGGCGGGCTTGAGGGTCGGGATCTTGTCGAGGTTGGCCTTGGGCGGCTGCTCGTCGCTGGTGATGGTCACGTCGCCCTTGCGGCCGGCCACGGTGACGGGGGCGATTTCCCATTCGAAGGAGCCGTCCTTGATGGCGGCCTGGGCGCGGGTCAGCGAGGTGATCGCCCAGGCGTCCTGCTGCTCGCGGGTGAAGTTGTAGAGGCCGGCGCAGTCTTCGGCGAAGGTGCCCATCAGGCGGCCCTTCTCGTAGGCGTCCTCGAGGCCGTCGAGGAACATGTGGTCCATCACCTGGCCGTGGCCGAGGCGGTAGCCGCCGCGGGCCTTGGGCAGCAGGTAGGGCGCGTTGGACATGGATTCCATCCCGCCGGCGATCATCACCTCGTTGGTGCCGGCGGTGAGCAGGTCGGCGGCCAGCATGGTGGCCTTCATGCCGGAGCCGCACATCTTGTTGACGGTGGTGCAGCCGGCCGACAGCGCCAGGCCACCGCCGAGGGCGGCCTGGCGGGCCGGGGCCTGGCCCTGGCCGGCGGGCAGCACGCAGCCGAAGATGACTTCTTCAACGGTTTCGGCGGCGATGCCGGCGCGCTCGACGGCGGCCTTGATGGCGACGCCGCCCAGCTGGGCTGCGGTGAGGGCGTTGAAGTCACCCTGGAAACCACCCATCGGGGTGCGGGCGGCGGAGACGATGACGATCGGGTCGTTGGCGCTCATGGACATACCTTTCTGAATTCATGCAGGTCGGGCGGGAGCCCGACATAAATAGCTTTACCGGCGTGTGTCGGGCGGAAGCCCGGCTTACTTGGCGGCCATGCGGATGGCGCCGTCGAGGCGGATCACCTCGCCGTTGAGGTAGCTGTTGCGGCAGATGTGCTCGACCAGCGCGGCGAACTCGGCCGGCTTGCCCATGCGCGAGGGGAAGGGAACCATCTTGCCGAGGGCTTCCTGCACGTCGGCCGGCATGCCGAGGAGCATCGGGGTTTCCATGATGCCCGGGGCGATGGTCATCACGCGGATGCCGCTGCGGCACAGCTCGCGGGCGATCGGCAGGGTCATCGCCACCACGCCGCCCTTGGAGGCGGCGTAGCCGGCCTGGCCGAGCTGGCCGTCGAAGGCCGCCACCGAGGCGGTGCTGACGATCACGCCGCGCTCGCCGCCGGCGTCGGGTTCGTTCTTGCTCATGATCTCGGCGGCCAGCCGGATCATGTTGAAGCTGCCCACCAGGTTGATGTTGATGGTGCGGGCGAAGGACTCGAGCTTGTGGGCGCCGTCGCGGCCCACCACCTTCTCGGCCGGGGCGATGCCGGCGCAGTTGACCAGGCCGCCCAGCACGCCCAGTTCGAGGGCCGCGGCGAAGGCGCCCTTGGCGCTCTCTTCGTTGGTCACGTCGGTGGCGACGAAGCGGGCGGAGGCGCCCAGCTCGGCGGCCACGGCCTCGCCGGCTTCCTTGTTGACGTCGGCCAGCACGACCTTGCCGCCCGCGGCGACGATCATCCGCGCGGTGGCGGCGCCCAGGCCGGAACCGCCGCCGGTCACCACGAATACCTTGTTGTTGATCTCCATGAAGCTCTCCTCGTCATTTCGGTGATGGGGTGCGCGCGCCGCGCGCGATGTGGCCCGCAGTCTAGGGGCAAGGCGGGCCGGCCTCCATGCCATAAACGCTCAATGTGAATGGTAGAATTTGCCATATTGCGGCGCCGCAAAGCCTGGCCCGAGGGCCGTCTCCAGGGGCCGCCCCGAATGGCTGCGGCGGGCGTCCGCTCCACACCGGTTGCTGACCACTCACCTGCCATGGCCCCGACCCGCGAACGCAGCTCCGACAAAGGCACCATCGCCATCGGCTTCGTGCAGGAGGCGCTGGTGGATGTGGCCCGCCGGGGGCTCGACGCCCACGCCCTGCTGGTGGCCGCCGGCATCTCGCCCGAGCTCCTCAATGCGCCCCAGGCCCGCGTCTCGTCGGCCCATTACGGCCGCCTGTGGCACCACATCGCCCAGGCCACCGACGACGAGTTCTTCGGCATGGACAGCCACCCCATGAAGGCCGGCAGCTTCACGCTGCTGTGCCACAGCGTGATCCACTGCGACAGCCTCGAGCGCGCCCTGCGGCGGGCGCTGCGCTTCTTCCGGCTGATCCTCGACGACATGGCCGGCGAGCTCGTGCGCGACGGCGACACCGCCCGGCTGGTGGTGGTGGACCACCGCCCGGGGCCGCGGCGGGCCTTTGCCTACGGCACCTTCCTGATCATGCTCCACGGCCTCGCCTGCTGGCTGATCGGGCGGCGCATCCCGCTCGCGCAGGCGGTGTTCCGCTGCCCCGAGCCGGATTTCAGCGCCGAGTGGCGGGTGCTCTTCTCGCCCGAGCTGGTGTTCGACGCGGCGCAGACCGAGATCCGCTTCGCGGCCGAATACCTCGACATGGCCAACGTGCAGAACGAGCGCACGATGAAGGTCTTCCTGCGCAGCGCGCCGGCCAACTTCCTGGTCAAGTACCGCAACAGCGAAGGGCTGGTGGCGCGCATCCGGCGCCAGCTGCGCCACATCCCGCCCGACACCTGGCCCGACTTCGAGACCCTGGCCCAGCAGCTCCACAGCTCGGTGTCCACGCTGCGCCGACACCTGCTCGAAGAAGGGCAGTCCTACCAGTCGATCAAGGACGACCTGCGCCGCGACCTGGCGATCAGCCAGCTGTGCCACTCCGACAAGTCGGTGCTCGACATCGCCCTCGAGCTCGGCTTTGCCGAGGCCAGCGCCTTTCACCGGGCCTTCAAGAAATGGACGGGCACACGGCCCGGCGAATACCGGCGCGCCCTCGCCGGCCAGTAGTCCGGCACCACTGGGGAGTCTCGCAATGAACGACGGCCACACCCCCGGAACACCACGCACTGCCCGCCGCGCCCTGCGCCTGCCGCTGCACATCCACATCGCGACGCTGTTTTTTTTGCTGGTGCTGGCCACCGGGGCGAGCATCGCCTGGATGTCCTACACGCGGAGCGTGCACATGCTGGAGCACGCCGCCGAGCGCATGACCGAGCGCGCCGCGGCCCAGACCCTGGTCGAGATCGAGGCGCTGCTCTACCCGGCCGGCACCGCGGTGCGCCTGGCAGCGCTGGAGCGCCTCACCAGCGCCACCACCCTGGCCGAACGCCGCCGCAGCCTGCCCTTCCTGCAGCGCGCGCTGCTGGCCTCGCCGGCGGTGTCGTCGATCTATGCCGGCTACGGTGACGGGGACTTCTTCCTGCTCTTCCGCATCGTCGACGACGAGGCCCGCAAGGTGCTCGCCGCGCCGCCCGGCGCCCGCTGGATGGTGCAGAGCATCGAGCAGGGCGAGGCCCGCTTCATCCACCTCGACGACACCCTGAAGGTGCTGCGCGACGACCGGCGGCCCGATTTTGCGGCCGGCTACGACCCCCGCCAGCGCGGCTGGTACCGGGCGGCCGAGGGCGCGGCAGGGCTCATCTACACCGCGCCCTACATCTTTGCGACCACCGCCAAGGCCGGCGTCACCGTGGCCCAGCGCAGCGAGGACGGGCGGGCGGGGGTCGGCGCCGACATCCGGCTGGCCTCGCTGGGCGCCACCCTGCAGCGGCTGCGCATCACCCCGGCGTCCCAGCTGGTGTTGCTCGATGAGGCCGACCGGGTGGTGGCCGCCAG
>JAKLLM010000296.1 GCA_023150125.1 Zoogloea sp. | reverse complement strand
CAGGACTGCTGCCATGAAAAAAGTCGTCTTTCTCGCCTCCCTGCTCCTGTCCACCGCCGTGCTGGCGGACGGAAAACCGAACGTGGTGATCCTGGCCACCGGCGGCACCATCGCCGGCGCCGGCGCCGGGGTGGCCAACAGCGCCACCTACCAGGCCGCCAAGGTGCCGGTGGACAAGCTCATCGCCGGCGTGCCCGAGCTCGCCGGCATCGCCCAGGTGCGTGGCGAGCAGGTCTTCCAGATCGCCTCCGAGAGCTTCACCGACGCCCACCTCGTCACCCTCGGCAAGCGCGTCGCCGCCCTCGCCCGCCAGCCGGACGTGGACGGCATCGTGATCACCCACGGCACCGACACCCTGGAAGAGAGCGCCTTCTTCCTCAACCTGGTGCTCAAGACCGACAAGCCGGTGGTGCTGGTCGGCTCGATGCGGCCGGGCACCGCGATGTCGGCCGACGGCATGCTCAACCTCTACAACGCGGTGGCGGTGGCCGCGGCGAAGGACGCGCGGGCCAAAGGCGTGCTCGTCACGCTGAACGACGAGATCCACACCGGGCGCGACGTGAGCAAGGCCGTCAACCTCCGCACCGACGCCTTCAAGAGCCCCTGGGGGCCGCTGGGGATGATCGTCGAGGGCAAGACCTACTGGTTCCGCAGCCCGGCCAAGCGCCACACCACGGCCAGCGAGTTCGACATCGACCAGCTGGAGCGGCTGGCCCCGGTGGACATCGCCTATGGCGCCGGCAACGCCAGCCCGACAGCCTACAAGGCCTTCGCCGAAGGCGGCGCCCGGGCCGTGATCCACGCCGGCACCGGCAACGGCTCGGTGAGCAGCGCGGTGGTGCCGGCCCTGCAGGCGCTGCGCGGCCAGGGTGTACACATCATCCGCTCGTCGCGGGTGGCGGGTGGCGGCTTCGTGCTGCGCAACGCCGAGCAGCCCGACGACAAGTACGACTGGGTCGTCGCCCACGACCTCAACCCCCAGAAGGCCCGCATCCTGGCCGCCGTTGCGCTGACCCGCACCGGCGACACCAAGGCGCTGCAGCGGATGTTCATGGAGTACTGAGCCCGACACACCGAACCGGGTGGTCGGGCCTCTGCCCGGCCGCTCTTAGAGAGGAACAACAATGAGTTATCAATGGAACTGGGGCATCTTCACGGCCCCCGCCGCCTCCGGCGACGGCACCTACCTGGGCTGGATGCTCGACGGCCTGCAGGTGACGATCGCCCTGTCGCTCTCGGCCTGGGTCATCGCCCTGGCCCTGGGCAGCCTGATGGGCGTGCTGCGCACCGTGCCCGGCAAGTGGCTCTCCGGCATCGCCGCCACCTACGTCGAGGTCTTTCGCAACATCCCGCTGCTGGTGCAGCTCTTCATCTGGTACTTCGTGCTGCCCGAGGTGTTGCCCTTCGGCCTGGGTGAGCGCTTCAAGCAGGATCTCGACCCCCTCACCCAGCAGTTCGTCTCGGCGATGCTGTGCCTGGCCTTCTTCACCAGCGCCCGGGTCTGCGAGCAGGTGCGCTCGGGCATCAATGCGCTGCCCCGCGGCCAGAAGAATGCGGGCCTGGCGCTGGGCTTCACCTTGCCCCAGACCTACCGCCATGTGCTCCTGCCGATGGCCTTCCGCCTGGTGGTGCCGCCGCTCACGTCCGAGTTTCTGAACATCTTCAAGAATTCGGCGGTGTGTTCGACGATCGGGCTCCTGGAGCTGGCCGCCCAGGGGCGCCAGCTGGTGGATTACACGGCCCAGCCGTATGAGTCCTTCATTGCGGTGACGGTGCTGTACCTGCTGATCAATGTGGTGGTGATGACGCTGATGCGCGTCGTCGAGAACAAGACCCGCGTGCCGGGTTATCTGGGGGGGAAGTGACATGTACGAGTTCGATTGGTCTTCCATCCCCGGCGCGCTGCCCTTCCTGTGGGAGGGGATGAAGGTCTCCCTGGAGATCACCCTCACCGCAGTGGTCTTCGGCATCGTGTGGGGGACGGCGCTGGCGATGATGCGCCTCTCGTCGGTGAAGCCGCTGGCGTTCTTTGCGGCGAGCTACGTGAATCTCTTTCGGGCGATTCCGCTGGTGATGGTGTTGTTGTGGTTCTTCCTGATCGTGCCGCAGCTCCTGAAGAGCTTCCTCAGCCTGGACCCGAACACCGATGTGCGCCTCACCTCGGCGATGGTGGGCTTTGCGCTGTTCGAGTCGGCGTACTACTCGGAGATCATCCGCGCCGGCATCCAGAGCGTGCCCAAGGGCCAGGTGGCGGCCGCGTCGGCGCTGGGCATGAGCTACGCCCAGGCGATGCGTCTGGTGGTGCTGCCCCAGGCTTTCCGCAACATGGTGCCGCTGCTGCTCACCCAGGCGATCGTGCTGTTCCAGGATACGTCGCTGGTTTATGTGTCGGCGCTGGCCGATTTCTTCGGCGCCGCCTACAAGGTGGGCGACCGCGACGGGCGCCTCGTCGAGCTGCTGCTCTTTGCCGGCGCGGTGTATTTCGCCATCTGCTTTGCGGCCTCCCAGCTGGTGCGCCGCTACCAGAAAAAACTCAATGCCCACGTGGCCCACTGACCCATTGCCCCCCAGGAGCGAGACATGATTTCCATTGAAAACGTTTCCAAGCACTACGGCAGCTTCCAGGTGCTCACCGACTGCACTGCCCAGGTCAAGAAGGGCGAAGTGATCGTCGTCTGCGGCCCGTCGGGCAGCGGCAAATCCACGCTGATCAAGTGCGTCAATGGCCTCGAGCCCTTCCAGGCCGGCAGCATCACCGTCAATGGCGTGTCGGTGGGCGACCCGAAGACCAACCTGTCCAAGCTGCGCAGCCACGTGGGCATGGTGTTCCAGCACTTCGAGCTGTTCCCCCACATGAGCATCACCGACAACCTCGCGATTGCCCAGGTCAAGGTGCTCGGGCGCAGCCGGGAGCAGGCGATGGACAAGGGCCTCAAGCTGCTCGACCGGGTCGGCCTCAAGGCCCACGCGGGCAAGTTCCCCGGCCAGCTGTCGGGCGGCCAGCAGCAGCGCGTGGCGATCGCCCGCGCCCTCGCGATGGACCCGATCTGCATGCTCTTCGACGAGCCCACCTCGGCCCTCGACCCCGAGATGATCAACGAGGTGCTCGACGTGATGGTCGAACTCGCCCGCGAAGGCATGACGATGATGTGCGTGACCCACGAGATGGGCTTCGCCAGGAAGGTGGCCAACCGGGTGATCTTCATGGACCAGGGCCGCATCGTCGAGGACGACAGCAAGGACGCCTTCTTCGGCAGCCCCCGCTCCGAGCGTGCCCGCCAGTTCCTGGCGCGCATCCTGTCGCACTGAGCTGCGGAAAACCGGAATCACGCCCCCGATGATCCATCTCCTCGCCACCGGCGGCACGATCGCCGGCGAAGCCGACCCGGATGCCGGCCACGGCCGCTACCGGGCCGGCGTGCGGCCGGTGGAGGCGCTGCTGGCGGCGGTGCCCGGGCTCGCCGACGCAGGCCCGATCAACGCCCGCCAGATCCTCGCCCTCGACAGCAAGGACATGGCGCCGGCCGACTGGCTGACGATCCTCGCCGCCACCCGCACAGCCCTTGCCGAGCCGGGCTGTGACGGCGTGGTGATCCTGCATGGCACCGACACCCTCGAGGAGACCGCCTGGTTCCTGCACCTGACGCTGCCGGCCGGCAAACCGGTGGTGCTCACCGGGGCGATGCGCCCTGCCGACCACCCGGCGGCCGACGGCCCTGCCAACCTGCTGGCGGCGGTCCATCTCGCCGCCCGCCCGGAGGCCCACGGCAAGGGAGTGCTGGTGGTGATGAACGGCACACCCTTCGGCGCCCGCCGGGTGGTCAAGGCCCGCTGCAGCGGGCTGGATGCCTTCGAATCCGCCGAGCCCTGGCAGGCCGCCCAGGCCGACGGCCGCTTCTCCGGGCTGGCGCCAAACGCACTCCCGCGGGTGGATATCCTGCCCGGCTACGCCGGCGCGCCGGCCGACCTGATAGCCGCCAGCCTCGCCGCCGGCGCCCGCGGCCTGGTGCTGGCCCTGTGCGGCCACGGCAGCGTGCCGACGGCCTGGCTGCCGGCCCTGCGGGCGGCGCACCGGCAAGGGGTGGCGATC
>JAKLLM010000295.1 GCA_023150125.1 Zoogloea sp. | reverse complement strand
TGCTGCGCGGGCGCTGGTTCAACCTGCACTACTGCCCGAACACGCTCGGCCATGCCCGTATCGGCCTCGTCGTGGCCAAGAAGCTCGCCAGGCGCGCGGTACAGCGCAACCTGGTGAAGCGGATCGGCCGCGACCTGTTCCGCCACACGCAGGCCGACCTGCCCGCCCACGATCTGGTGTTACGATTGTCGGCAAAGCTCGACAACGTGACACGGCGCATGATGCGTGAAGACATGAACAGTCTCCTCGGACGCCTGCCGAAGAAATGAAACGCTTCGTGCTGGCCCTGTTGCGCGTTTACCGCTACGCCATCAGCCCGATGCTGGGGCGCAACTGCCGTTTTGTGCCGAGCTGCTCCGAATACGCCGTCGAGGCCGTCGAACGCCATGGCGCCCTGAAGGGCGGCTGGCTGGCGGCCCGGCGCGTCTGCCGCTGCCACCCCTTCAGCGGCGGCGGCTACGATCCGGTACCCTGAGCCTTCCCACCTCGCCCCACCTACTTCCAGACACTGACTCCGATGGATAACCGTCGCCTGATCCTCCTCCTCGTCTTCTCGTTCTCGCTGGTCATGCTGTGGGACGGATGGCAGAAGCACAACCAGCCCAAGGTCGCGCCCGCCGTGGCCGCTGCCGGTGGCACCGCCGGCGTGCCGACCCCGACGACGGCCGGCGCCCCGGGTGCCGTCGCCGTGCCGGGCCAGCCCGCAGCGCCGGCACCGGTTGCCGCCCCCAAGGCGATCATCCGCACCGACGTGCTGGTGGCCGAAGTCTCGGCCCAGGGCGGCGACATCGTCCGTCTCGAGCTCACCAAGCACCACTCCAGCGAAGACCGCAGCCGCAACTACGTGCTCTTCGACAACGGCGAGAAGCACAACTACGCGGCCCAGACCGGCCTGATCGGCAACGGCCTGCCCAACCACAAGACGCTGTTCGCGCTGGGCGCCGCCGAAGCCACGCTGAAGGATGGCGAAAACGCCGTCACGCTGCGCCTCGACGCGCCGCCCACCGCCGACGGCATCAAGGTGGCCAAGCTGATCACCTTCAACCGCGGCAGCTACCAGGCCGAGGTGAGCTACGAGATCACCAACGGCAGCGGCGCCCCGATCGCACCCCACGCCTACTTCCAGTTCACCCGTGACGGCAAGCCGGCCGAGCAGCCGGGCGGCTTCGGCGTGCAGACCTTCACCGGCCCGGCCTTCTACACCGAAACCGAGAAATATCAAAAGGTTGCCTTCGAAGACATCGCCGCCAAAAAGGCCAAGTTCGTCACCAAGTCGGCCGACGGCTGGGCTGCGATGGTGCAGCACTACTTCGTGGCCGGCTGGGCGCCGACCGCTGGTGAGCGCGAGTTCTTCGCCAACCAGGTCAGCTCCGACCTCTACTCGGCCGGCGTGATCGTGCCGGTGGCCGCCATCGCCCCGGGCCAGGTCGGCAAGCTCGCGGTGCCGCTGTATGCAGGCCCGCAGGAGCAATCCCGCCTCGAGACCTTCGCCAAGGGCTTCGACCTGGTGGTCGACTACGGCTGGCTGACCATCATCGCCGCGCCACTGTTCTGGGTGCTCGAGTGGTTCCACAAGCTCACCGGCAACTGGGGCTGGGCGATCATCCTCGTCACCATCGCCCTGAAGGCGCTGTTCTTCCCGCTGTCCGCCGCCAGCTACAAGTCGATGGCCAAGATGAAAACGCTTGGCCCCCGCCTGCAGCGCATGAAGGAGCAGTACGGCGACGACAAGATGAAGATGCAGCAGGCCATGATGGACCTCTACAAGCGCGAGAAGGTCAACCCGCTCGGCGGCTGCCTGCCCATCCTGATCCAGATCCCCGTCTTCATCGCCCTCTACTGGGTGCTGCTGGGCGTCGTCGAGATGCGCGGCGCGCCGTGGCTGGGCTGGATCCAGGATCTGTCGGTGAAAGACCCGTACTACATCCTGCCGCTGATCATGGGCGCCACCAGCTTCATCCAGACCAAGCTCAACCCGGCGCCGCCCGATCCGATCCAGGCCAAGGTCATGATGATGATGCCGATCCTGTTCACCTTCATGTTCCTGTGGTTCCCCGCCGGTCTGGTGCTGTACTGGGTCGTCAACAACACCCTGTCCATCGCCCAGCAATGGCAGATCAACCGCATGATCGAAGCCGGTGGCAAACCCGCCGAGTGACCTGATCGCCGCCATTGCCACCGCGCCCGGGCGTGGTGGCATTGGCGTGGTCCGGCTATCCGGGCCGAACCTCGCCCCGCTGGCGGCCCGCATCTGTGGCCGTGAGCCCCAGGCCCGGCTGGCCCATTTCGCACGCTTCCACGACGACGCCGGCGGCCTGATCGACGAGGGCCTGCTCCTCTACTTCCCGGCGCCCCACTCCTTCACCGGCGAAGACGTCATCGAGCTCCAGGGCCACGGCGGCCCGGTGGTCATGCAGATGCTGCTGGCCCGCTGCCTCGAACTCGGCGCCCGCCTCGCCGAGCCCGGCGAATTCACCCGCCGCGCCTTCCTCAACGGCAAGCTCGACCTGGCCCAGGCCGAAAGCGTCGCCGACCTCATCGAAGCCTCCACCGCCGCCGCCGCCCGCTCCGCGGTGCGCTCCCTCACCGGCAGCTTCTCCACCGAAGTGCGCGGCCTGTGCGACCGCCTCATCGACCTGCGCATGCTGGTCGAGGCCACCCTCGACTTCCCCGACGAAGACGTCGACTTCCTCATCGAAGCCAAGGCCTTCGAACGCATCGAAGCCATCGCCCTTGAGCTCACCGCGATCCTCGACCGCGCCCGCCAGGGCAGCCTGCTGCGCAACGGCCTCCACGTGGTGCTGGTGGGCCAGCCCAACGTTGGCAAGTCCAGCCTGCTCAACCGCCTCGCTGGCGAGGAGCGCGCCATCGTCACCGACATCGCCGGCACCACCCGCGACGCGCTGCGCGAAACCATCCAGATCGAAGGCATTCCGCTTCACATCACCGACACCGCCGGCCTGCGTGAAACCACTGACGAAGTCGAGAAGATCGGCATCGCCCGCACCTGGCAGGAAATCGCTCGGGCCGACGTGATCGTGCGCCTGGTAGACGTGCGCGACGGCCTCACCGACGCCGACGCCGCCATCGACGCCCGCCTGCCCGCCGGTGTCGAGCGCATCACCGTCTTCAACAAGGTCGACCTGCAGGCCCGCCAGCCCGAGCGCGTCGAGGCCGACGGCGGTGTGGGCATCTATCTGTCGGCCAAGGCCGGTCAGGGCGTCGAACTGCTGCGCGCCGAGCTTTTGCGCGTGGCCGGCTGGCACCGCCACGGCGAAGACGTGATCCTCGCCCGAGAACGCCACCTCATCGCCCTGCGCGAAGCCCACGCCCGCGTCAATGCCGCCCTCGAAGCCCGCCACGCCCTTGAGCTGATGGCCGAGGAACTCCGCCTCGCCCAGGAGGCCGTCAACCAGATCACCGGCGAGTTCACCCCCGACGACCTGCTCGGGGTGATCTTTTCGCGCTTCTGCATCGGAAAGTAACTTCAGTTCCGACACCATCCGAAGCCTTCCGCAAAACCCCTTGAAGCCCGCGTAACTGCGGGCTTTTTTGTTCCTTGGTGTGCTTGTATGTTCCGTCAGAAGCCGGTAAATTGTGTGCCCAAGGGTGTGCCCTTCTCTTTGTTTTGTGTGCCCATCCGATGAAGTCCGTGTGCCCGATCGTGCATTTCAGGCCCGGAGAAATCAGCTTCTGCGGGCACCTCGGGCAGAACAGAATCGGCTGAATGCATTGTCCACCAAGGCTTGCAGGATGTGTGCCCTGGGCTTGTAGATGTGCCCATGGATCAGCCCGAAACGTTGGGCACACGAGCTAGAAAGGTTTGAATCATGGCGCAGACCGATACCAAGCTGCGGAATCTGAAACCCCGCGACAAGGCCTATCAGGAGGCCGACGAGGGCGGACTGTTCGTGGAAGTCCAGCCCGGCGGAACCAAGACCTTCCGCCTCCGCTACCGGATCGGCGGACGCGGCAGCAAGCAGGAAAAGGTTTCCCTTGGCGAGTACCCTGGCTTCTCCCTGGCTGACGCCCGCGCATGGCGAGAGGACTGCAAGGCGCTCGTGAAGCGGGGCCTGTCGCCCATGGCGCTGAAGCGCGGCGATCCC
>JAKLLM010000294.1 GCA_023150125.1 Zoogloea sp. | reverse complement strand
CTTCGTCCGGCGCGGAGGCGGTGGCCGCCTCCGCCGCCTGGGCGGCGGCCACCGCGTCGGCCTCCGGGAGGCGCAGGATGGCGCCCACGGTGGCGGCCTGGGCCGCCTCGACGGCCGCCAGGCGCGCCTCGATGATCTCCGCGTCGAGCGCCTCGCGGATGGCCGCCTCGAGCTCGGCCGCCAGGCCCTGGACGCCGGTGGCGCCGATCATCCCGGCGACGCCCTTGAGGGAATGGGCCAGCCGGCGGACTTCGTCCATGTTGCCGGCCGCCAGCTCGGCCCGGATGCGGCCGCCGTCGCCGGCGTGGCCTTCGGCATACTTGCGCAGCAGCCGCAGGTAGTTGGGAATGCGGCCGCGGAGGTTCTTCAGCCCGTAGGCGGCGTCGAGGCCCGGCACCTGGTCGAGCAGGCTGCGGACGTCGGCCCCGGCCGCGGGCGCCGGCGCTGCGGCCGCTGGCGCCTGGCCCTCGGGCAGCCAGTGCAGGAGTTTGGAGTAGAGCATGGCCGGGTCAACCGGCTTGGGAAGGTGGTCGTTCATTCCTGCATCCAGGCAACGTTGTCTGTCTTCGCCAAACGCGTTGGCGGTCATGGCTACGATGGGGACCTGCGTCCGGCCGCTACGCCGGATCGCCATTGTCGCCTCGAGACCGTCCATCACGGGCATCTGCATGTCCATCAGGATCAGGTCGTAGTCGGTGGCACAGGCCTTTTCGACCGCCTGCACCCCATTGTCGGCCAGGTCGACCCGCAGGCCGGCGCTCTCGAGCAGCGACACCGCGACCTCCTGGTTGATCGGGCTGTCCTCGACGAGGAGCACGCGCTCCCCACGGTGGGTGCCGGCCAGCGTGGCCTCGTCGTCGGGCAGCCGGGTGGCCGGCAGGGCCTCGGGCCCGCCCCCCCGCCGGAGCGCCGACAGGATGCTGCCATGCAGGGCGGACAGGGTCACCGGCTTGGCCAGCACGCCCGCCCCCTTCGCGCGCGCCGCCTCCCGGGCCCGGGAGTCGTCGCCGACGGGCATCAGGATACAGCGGGGCGCCTGCCTCAAACCATGCAGGGCCGCCTGGCAACCGGAGAGGGCTTCGCCGAGGCCATTGATGCCGGCGTCGAGCAGCACCAGGTCGAAGGGCTCGCCACGCTCGTCGGCGGCGCGCAGCAGGGCCCCCGCCTCGGCCTGGGACGCGCAGAGCTCGACCCGCGCATCGAGGGCGCGGAGCATGGTGCCGAGCGCATCCCGCGAGGCCCGCAGGTCATCCACCACCAGCACCCGCAAGGGCGGCAGCAGGCTGGCGGCGCGGGTGGCCCCGGCGTTACGGGCCAGGCGCACCGTGAACCAGAAGCGGCTGCCCTCGCCCAGGACGCTCTCGGCGCCGGCCTCGCCGCCCATCAGGCGGGCCAGGTGGGAGGTGATCGCGAGGCCCAGCCCGGTGCCGCCGAAGCGCCGCGTGGTGGAGGCGTCGGCCTGCTCGAAGGGCTTGAAGAGGCGCGCGAGGGCCTCGGGCTCGACGCCGATGCCGGTGTCGACGATCTCGAAGCGCAGCTTCACCTTCGCCTCGTCCTCGCCGTCGACGCGGGCACGCAGCAGCACCATGCCCGCGTCGGTGAATTTGACCGCGTTGCCCAGGTAGTTCACCAGCATCTGCCCCAGGCGGGTCGGGTCGCCGCGCAGCCTGTCGGGCACATCGGCGACATCGACGACCACCTCGAGCCCCTTCTGGGCGGCCTTGTCGGCGATCAGCGCGCAGGCCTTGCGCACCACGTCCTCGAGGTGGAAGTCGGTTTCGTCCAGGGTGAGGCGGCCGGCCTCGATCTTCGAGATGTCGAGGATGTCGTTGATGATGGAGAGCAGGTGCTCCGCCGCGTCGCCCACCTTGGCAAGGCGGCCCTGGGCCTGATCTTCGGCGACGCTGCGGCGCAACAGGTGGGTGAGCCCGATGATGGCGTTCATCGGGGTGCGGATCTCGTGGCTCATGTTGGCGAGGAAGACGCTCTTGGCGCGGTTGGCGGCGTCCGACGCCTCGCGGGCGGCCTCGAGCTCCACCGAGCGCTCGGAGAGCACCCGGTTGGTCTCCTCGAGCTGGCGGGTGCGCTCGGCCACCCGCTCCTCGAGCTGGCCCCGGTAGCGGGCCAGTTCGGCCTCGGCGCGCTTGCGCCCGGTGATGTCTTCCTGGACGCTCAGATAATGGGTGACTCGCCCGTCGGGCTGGACGACCGGCGAGATGCGCGCAAACTCGACCACCACGCAGCCGTCCCGGCGGCGGTTGTGGAACTCGCCCTCCCAGGCCTCGCCGGCACTCAGGGCCGCCCACAGGGAGACGTAGGTCTCCCGCGGGGTCTGGCCCGAGCGGAGGAAGCCCGCCCGCCGCCCCAGCGCCTCTTCGACGGGGTAGCCCGAACTGTCGGCGAAGGCCTGGTTGACGTATTCGATGACGCCCTCGGTGTTGGTGATGATCACGCTGACGCGGCTCTGCTCGAGGGCCTGGGAAAGCTTGCGCAGCTGCTCGTCGGCGGCGCGCTTGGCGGTGGTGTCGCGCCACACACCGGCCAGGTAGCGGTGGCCGCGGATGTCCACGGCCCGGTAGCTCAGCTCCACGTCGCGCAGGCTGCCGTCGGCACAGCGATGGCGGCTCGGGAAGGCCTGCAGCTCCTCGCCCCGGCGCAGGGCCTCGAAGCGGGCCGTCGTAGCCTCGTCGCAGAGGATGTCGCGCACGCTCAGCCGGGCAAAATCGTCGCGGGAATAGCCCAGCCCCGAGCAGGCGGCGTCGTTGAACTCGACGAAGCCGAGCGTTGCCATGTCGAGCAGCACGATGCCGTCCTGGGCCTGGTTGACGATGGCGCTGTAGATCTCCTCGCGCTCCCGCAGCGCCTCCTGGTCGTGGCGCAGGGTGGTGATGTCGCGGGCGATGCCGAACACCCCGGCAGGACGCCCGTCGATGCCGAACAGCGGCCCCCGGGTGGTGAGCATGAAGCGCGCGCCACCGGGCACCTCGAGCACCTCTTCGCGGGACGACTCGGCGCCGGCGGCGATGGCGGCCTGCTCGGCCTGGCGGATGCGCTCCGCCTGGTCCGGGGGGAACAGCGCATCGTCGGTCTGGTCGAGCATCTCCGCGCTGCTCAGGCCGTGGAGCCGGCAGTAGGCCCGGTTCAGGAAGGTGTAGCGCCCATCCACGTCCTTGGCGTACATGAGGTCCTTCGAGCTCTCGGCGATCGCGTCGAGCAGCTGCAACTCGCGCAGCTGCCGGCCCTGGACCTCCTCGCGCTGCAGGCTCAGCAGCAGGGCCCGCCGCTGGGCAAACCACACGCCGGCGCCGATCGTCGAGAACAGCGCGAACGCCGCCGCAGCACTGATCCACAGCACCTGGGAGCGGGACTCCTCGCGCAGCTCGGCATCGTCCATCTTGACCACCAGCAGCCAGTCGGAGCCGGGCACGTCACGGCCCACCCCCAGCACCGGCACCCCGCGGTAGTCCCTGGCGGTGAAGGCCATGCCACGGCGGGCGGGGTTCTCGGCGACGATCACGCCGAGCAGGTCGGTGCGGCTGAGGGCAAGCCGCTCGCCCAGCGCAGAGGCCGAGCCGTGGCGCAGCGGCGTGAGGGACTGCAGCTCGGCGCCATCGCGGCGGAGCAGCAGGGTCTCGGCGGTCCGGCTCGGCGCCGGCCAGTCCTGCACATACTTGAAGAGCTCACTCTCAGGATCGGCCTGCAGGACGATCGCCAGCGGTGTCGGGCCGACCTTACCAACCAGAGGGGCCACGAAATCCAGGTGCACCACAGGGTCCTGCGGGTCGTCACCGCGATAGAGGGGAGTCTCGATCGGCTGCCCCTCGCGCAGGGCCACGCTCACCGCGTCCCGCAGCGCGGCCGCGGGGGCAAAGTCGCCGTCACTGCTCACGACCACCCGCCCGTCGGCATCCAGCAGGGCTACCCGGCGGTAGCGGTAGGGCCGGCGGACCCCCTCCAGGAAAGCCGTCAGCCTGGCGCGGACCACCGGGTCCAGGCCGCCGTGCGCCCACGTCTCGCGGGCGGCGATGATGCCGGCCTGACCCGCGGCGGCCTGCGCATCGGAGCGCCGCTCGTCGAGCCAGCGGGTGATCTGCCCGACCTTCAGGTCGGCCACCGCCTCGAGGCGGCGCCCCTCGAGGGCACTGCGTTCGTGCAGGGTCATCACCACGCCGGCCA
>JAKLLM010000293.1 GCA_023150125.1 Zoogloea sp. | reverse complement strand
CGCCCTGTACGTGGCGATGATTCTTTTCGGCTACTCGAAGGCGGATCCGGGCTGGTCCCACGCGGTGCAGGTGGACCAGGTGGCAAACCCCGGCGGCCGCTTCGGTGCCTGGCTCTCCGACCTGCTGCTCTATCTTTTCGGGTTCTCCGCCTGGTGGTGGGTGGCTTTTCTCGGGCTCGGGCTGGCTGTGGGGTTTCGCCGCCTGCAGAAGCGCTTTGGTGCCGATCACCGCTCCATCCTGGTCGTCGTCCTCGGTTTCGTGACCGTGCTGCTGGCAAGCAGCGGGCTGGAGGCCATGCGCTTTTATTCGATGAAAGCCACCTTGCCGCTGGAGCCGGGCGGCCTGATCGGCATCGAGCTGGGCAACGTGGTCTTCCAGTACCTGGGCTTCACCGGCGGTACCCTGCTGCTGCTCGGGCTCCTGGCCGGTGGGCTCAGCCTCTTTTCGGGCGTGAGCTGGGTGGAGGCGTCCGAGCTGCTCGGCATCGGCCTCGAAAAGCTGTGGAGCTTCGGCACCCGCGGTGTCCAGACCTGGGAGGATCGCCGGGTCGGGCGTGAGGTCGCAGAGAAGCGCGAGGCCATCGTCGAGACCAAGCGCAAGAAGGAGGAGGCCGTGGCCTCTACCTTCGCCGAGCGCGTGGAGCCCGGTTTCACCGATTCGCCTGCCGCCGATGCCGACGAACCCGCAGTCGTCGCGCCACGCCCGAAAGCGGTGCGCATCGAGCCGGCGGTGGTCGAGGTCGAGAAGTCCGTGCGCGCCGAGAAGGAACGCCAGGTGCCGCTGTTCTCCGAGATGCGTGACGGCCCGCTGCCGCCGCTCGCGCTGCTCGACGAGCCTTCCCACGACGTCGAGCCACCGTCCCCCGAGACCCTCGAGTTCACCTCGCGCCTCATCGAGCGCAAGCTGGCCGACTTCGGTGTCGATGTGAAGGTGCTGGCGGCCTATCCGGGCCCGGTGATCACCCGTTTCGAGATCGAGCCGGCGGTGGGCGTCAAGGGCAGCCAGGTGGTCAATCTGGTCAAGGACCTGGCCCGCGCGCTGTCGGTGATGAGCATCCGGGTCGTCGAGACGGTGCCCGGCAAGGCCTGCATGGCCCTCGAGCTGCCCAACCCCAGGCGCCAGACGGTGCGCCTCACCGAGATCCTCGGCTCCCGCGCCTATCACGACATGCACTCGCCCCTCACCGTGGCGCTGGGCAAGGACATCGGCGGCCAGCCGGTGGTGGCCGACATCGCCAAGACGCCGCACCTGCTGGTGGCCGGCACGACCGGTTCCGGCAAGTCGGTGGGCATCAACGCGATGATCCTTTCGCTGCTCTACAAGTCGGAGCCTTCCGACGTGCGGCTGATCCTCGTCGATCCGAAGATGCTCGAGCTGTCGATCTACGAGGGCATCCCGCATCTGCTGGCGCCGGTCGTCACCGACATGAAGCACGCCGCCAACGCGCTCAACTGGTGCGTGGCCGAGATGGAGAAGCGCTACAAGCTCATGTCGGCCCTCGGTCCGCTCACCAACCCGTTCTCGATCACCCCGGACAGCCCCGAGCCCCTCGAGAAGCTGCCCTACATCGTGGTGGTCATCGACGAGCTGGCCGACCTGATGATGGTGGTCGGCAAGAAGATCGAAGAGCTCATCGCCCGCCTGGCCCAGAAGGCCCGGGCCGCCGGCATCCACCTCATCCTGGCCACCCAGCGCCCCAGCGTCGATGTGATCACCGGCCTCATCAAGGCCAACATCCCCACCCGCATGGCCTTCCAGGTGTCGAGCAAGATCGACTCCCGCACCATCCTCGACCAGATGGGCGCCGAGGCCCTGCTGGGCATGGGCGACATGCTCTACCTCGCGCCGGGCACCGGCCTGCCGACCCGCGTCCACGGCGCCTTCGTGGCCGACCACGAGGTGCACAAGGTTGTCGAGTTCCTCAAGGCGACCGGCCAGGCCGAGTACGTTGAAGGCATCCTGGCGGGCGCCGAGGAGGAGGGCGGCGACCTGATGGGGGGCGAGGGAGGCGAGGGCAGCGAGGCCGATCCGCTCTACGACCAGGCCGTCGAGATCGTCATCAAGACCCGCCGGCCGTCGATCTCCCTCGTCCAGCGTCACCTGCGCATCGGCTACAACCGCGCCGCGCGCCTGATCGAACAGATGGAACGCTCCGGCCTCGTCACGCCGATGGGCGCCAATGGCAACCGCGAAGTCGTCACCCCGCCCCGGGAAGGAGAATGATGCGCTGCACACCCAAGCATACCCTGGGGGCGCTGGCCCTTGCGCTGCTGCTGGCTGCCGGTTCGGCCCATGCCGAGGCCCTCGCGCAGCTGCGCCAGTTCATGGAGGGCACCCGCAGTGCCCGGGGGGAGTTCTCCCAGCAGGTGTTTTCCAAGTCCGGCCGCAAGCCCCAGCAGGCCAGCGGCACCTTTGCCTTCTCGCGGCCCGGCAAGTTCCGCTGGGTCTATGAGAAACCCTATGCCCAGCTTCTGGTGGGCGACGGCAGCAAGCTGTGGGCCTGGGACCAGGAGCTCAACCAGGTCACCACCAAGAAGCTCGGCCAGGCTCTCGGCAGCACGCCGGCGGCGATCCTGGCCGGGGACAATTCCCTCGACAGGAACTTCGTGCTCAAGGACGCCGGCAGCGCCGACGGCCTCGAGTGGGTCGAGGCGACGCCCAAGGCCGACGACAGCAGCTTCGAGCGCATCCGCATGGGTTTCGCCGGCGGCCAGTTGAAGGCGATGGTGCTCCACGACAACTTCGGCCAGACCACCGCGCTGCAGTTCGGCCAGATGGAGCGCAACCCGTCCATCGACCCGGGCCAGTTCCGCTTCGTGCCGCCCAAGGGCGCCGACGTGGTGGGCGACTGAGCCCCGCCCACCCAGGCAAAGCCACCGATGGCCGATCTCTTCGATGCCCCTGAATCGCCGCGGCTACCGCTGGCCGAGGCGATGCGCCCGCGCGCCATAGCCGAAGTCATCGGCCAGAAGCACCTGCTAGGCCCGGGCAAGCCACTGGCGCTGGCCTTCCAGTCGGGCAAGCTCCATTCGATGATCCTGTGGGGGCCGCCTGGCGTTGGCAAGACCACGCTCGCCCGGCTCATGGCGAGCGCCTTTGACGCCGAGTTCACGGCCCTGTCGGCGGTTTTCTCGGGCGTCAAGGACATCCGCGAGGCGATCGCCCAGGCCGAGGCAGCACGCGCCCGCGGGCGTCACATGATTCTCTTCGTGGATGAAGTCCACCGCTTCAACAAGGCCCAGCAGGACGCCTTTCTGCCCTACGTGGAGCAGGGCCTGGTGACTCTGGTAGGTGCGACCACCGAGAACCCGTCCTTCGAGGTCAATTCGGCGCTGCTGTCGCGGGCGGCCGTGTATGTGCTGCAGCCGCTCACGGCCGACGAACTGGCCGAGCTCTTCGAGCGGGCCCGTGCCTTTGCCTGCCCCGAGCTCATCTTTGAGGCCGACGCGCGCGACAGGCTGACGGGCTTCGCCGATGGCGATGCACGGCGGCTTCTCAATCTCCTCGAGCAGGTGCACACTGCTGCGACAACTGCGGGTGTCAATCCAGTCACGCCGGCCTTCATCGACGAAGCCCTGTCGCGCAATCTGCGGCGTTTCGACAAGGGCGGCGAGGCCTTCTACGACCAGATTTCGGCGCTGCACAAGTCGGTGCGCGGCTCCGATCCGGACGCCGCCCTGTACTGGTTGTGCCGGATGCTCGACGGTGGCGCCGAGCCCCTCTACCTGGGCCGCCGGCTGGTGCGCATGGCCGTCGAGGATATCGGCCTCGCCGACCCGCGGGCGCTGGAGATCTGCCTGAATGCCTGCACGACCTACGAGCGCCTGGGCTCGCCCGAGGGCGAACTGGCGCTGGCCCAGGCAGCCATCTTCCTGGCCTGTGCCGCCAAATCGAACGCGGTTTACAAGGCGTATAATGCGGCGCGAAAGTTTGTCGCCAACGACATTTCGCGGCCGGTGCCGATCCACCTGCGCAACGCCCCCACCAAGCTCATGAAGAACCTGGGCTACGGCAAGGCGTACCGCTACGCCCACGACGAGCCCGATGGCTACGCCGCGGGGGAAAACTACTTTCCGGAAGGTATGGCCAAGCCGGGCTGGTATGAGCCCGTTGCCCGTGGACTGGAGGCGAAGATCGCCGAAAAGCTGGGAAGGTTGCGTGAGCTCGACAGCCTCGCCGAAGCCCACGCGGATCGTTCAAGGCCCGAGGCTGGCCTCAGTGGGAAACCGGATGGCTCGCGATGAAGCGGGCGCAGGCATCGCGAAAGCGCTTGGCACGGGCACGGTCGCCGCGCTCCTCGGCGTGGTCGACGAGGTCCAGCATGAACTGGGTGAGCATCAAGGTGCCTTCCCGGGTCTGCACCAGCCCGCAGGCGATCTGCGCCGCCGCCGCTTCGGGGATGTCATGGTGCTCGGCGATGATGGCGACGTCCTCATCGGTGAGGTCGCAGTAATCCAGACAGTCGCGAATGGACAACATGGGTGTCTCCTTAATGAATCGGTTCATGTGGCACCATCTGCGGGCACCTTGGTTTGATTTTGGACTGTGAATCAGGCAAATCAAGAAGAGTTTGAGCTCTCCGGAGCTATCGTCTTCCCGATCTTGATTGCTGTTGTTTAAAAAGTCGGTGCTGCGATGTTGCGCCGCAATATAACTGAAACGCCCAGACCATGAAAGCCGGCCAGTACGCTCCGGCAGGTTGACGGTGCCGGATTTCGATTTGATGAAGGATAGTCATGCTTGATGTTCAACTGCTGCGCGCGCGCCTGGATTTCGTTGCCGAGCGCCTCGCCACCCGGGGAATGAGCCTCGATGTCGCCGCCTTCCAGGCCCTCGAGGACGAGCGCAAGACCCGCCAGACCCGCACCCAGGAACTCCAGGCCCGCCGCAACGCCCTTTCCAAGCAGGTGGGCCAGCTGAAGGGCAAGGGGGAGGACGCCTCTGCCGTGCTGGCCGAGGTGGCCGGGATCGGAGACGAGCTGAAGGACAACGAGGCCGCGCTGGCCGAGCTTCTCGAGCGTTTCAACGCCTTTGTCGCCGGCTTGCCCAACCTGCCCCACGAGAGCGTGCCCGCTGGCCGTTCCGAGGAAGACAACGTCGAGGTCAGCCGCTGGGGCACGCCGCCCAGCTTCGATTTCGAGGTGCGCGACCACGTGGACATCGGCGGCCGCCTGGGCGGGCTCGATTTCGAGACTGCCGTCAAAATTTCGGGAGCCCGCTTCACCTTGATGAAGGGCGGCCTGGCGCGCCTGCATCGGGCGCTCGCCCAGTTCATGCTCGACGTTCACACCGCCGAGCACGGCTATACCGAGCTCTACACGCCCTACATGGTCAACGCCGCGAGCATGTTCGGCACTGGCCAGCTGCCGAAGTTCGAGGAAGATCTTTTCTCGGTGCCGAAGGCCGACGGCGGCAAGTTCTACCTGATCCCCACCGCCGAGGTGCCCGTCACCAACATCGTCCGCGACGAGATCATTCCGCTGGACGCGCTGCCCCTCAAGTTCGTCGCCCACACCCCGTGCTTCCGTTCCGAGGCGGGCAGCTATGGCAAGGACACCCGCGGGATGATCCGCCAGCACCAGTTCGACAAGGTCGAGCTCGTCCGCATCGAGCAGCCCGAGAAGGCCTGGGAGGCCCTCGAGGAGCTTACCGGCCACGCCGAGGCCATCCTGCGGAAGCTT
>JAKLLM010000292.1 GCA_023150125.1 Zoogloea sp. | reverse complement strand
AGGGATGCCGAAGGGGCGGATGACCTTTGCCGTATATCGCTCGAAGACTTCGGAGAACGGCCGAGTCTTATAGACATTGGAGACAATCGACGACACGTAGCCGACCCGACCGTATTTCTCGGGTTTCTTCTGCACCTGCTCGTCGTCCTTGTTCGGCGCGGCCAGTCCCTGCACCCACAGCAGCTGCCATTCGGTGGGGTAGTCCTTCCAGACGAGGGGGTTCAGCCACTGCACGCCAACCACCTGGGCGCGGAAGGGCTCGGCAGGTGGGATGGCCGCGGCGGGCGTCGCGACAGCGCTGCCGGGGGTCGTACAGGCGGTTCCAACGAGGACGGTGAGGGTGGCCAGCACGGCCGGAAGCAAAAAGAGTCGCATAATCAGGGTTTCCGTATCCCAAAGTTGATCGGGGAAGAATGTCCAGGCCAAGGCGATGATCGCGCTCAGGCTCAGCATGAAGGCCACCACCGCCACCCCGAACCGTCGGGGCCAGCTGGCAAACAGCGCTTGCATCAAGCGCTCTCCTGCGGGAGCGACGGGGGTTTGACGAAGCGCTCGTCGACCACACCTTCCGGACGGCGTCCTTCTCCGCTTGAGATCCATGCGTGCAAGGGCGCTTCGTTCATGTAAGGCGCAATACCGCCAATCCGCCTCCACCCTTAGCTCCCGCCAGTCCTGCTCAGTCAGCCGACACACGCCGATGGCGACGTCGTAGGCCAGGGCTAACTCGGCGTGCCGCGGGTTGGTGAGGATGGAGGAGTGGTCGGTGGCGCTGGCGTCGACGCATTCCTTCAGCATTGTACGGATCTCGCCGTCGCGCCAGCGCTGGTAGTCGGCATCAGGAGCCGCCTTGGGCGACTCGCCGGACACCGCCCCGCCGGCATCGGCCAGGCCCTGGCGGCGGGCCTTCATACGGAGCTGGGCGCGGTGCTCGTACCGCAGCTGGGCTTCGGTGTCCTGGTTGCCCTGCGGGGCGTCAGTGGTGGTGCCGTCGCGGGTGGCGTGGACGCCATGGGATGCGTAGGGGTCGTCTGGGCTGTTCTTTGCCTGGGCTACGGCGCGGGCCTGGCCGACCGGGTCCCACACCTCGTCGAAGTCCTTCGACTCACTGCCGTAGCGCGTGGCCGTGGGCAGGAAGGGCTTCGGCAGCACAGGGGCGTTGATCGGGATTTTCCAGTTCTTGTCCGGGTCGGCATTGACCCGAGTCTTGACAGCCTTGGTCGCGACGATGAACAGGGGCGCCGAGAGCACGGAGAGAATCTTGCTGACGACGCTCTGGCTGGAGGCGAGCCCCTGCTGGAGGGAATAGCGGGCGGGCGGCGAGGGCGGGACCCAGAAGCTGCCGGGATAGGGATCGGGGCTGCGCAGCTGGCGCTCGGCCCAGAAGTCGTAGGTCTGGCCGCCCTGCCCCACTTTGTAGCCGTGGGCAAAAATGCGCTGGGAGAAGACGCCCCCTCCGTTGGTGGCAGCAATCTCTTTCTCGTCCATGCCCCGCCAGCCGATGCCCTGCACCGAGACGGCCGAGATGACCTGGTCGTGGGGGTTGCAGTAAAGGGTGACGCGGCCATGGGTGTGGGCGCCGCCGAGGCCGTTCTGCCGGCGATCGTCTGCGGCTGTGAAACCGGGGCTGCCGTCGGCCGGACAGGGGTTGGCCATGCGCCGGTCCACCTGGTCGGCAGGTGGCTCGCAACCGGCGCGGGCGCGCAGCAGATTGAAGAAGTTGGCGAGCGTCGTGATGCGGGCGTTGTGGGTGACGCGGCCGCTGTGGCCGTGTTCGTTGGCGCTGTAGCGCTGGGCCCAGGTTTCGGTGAAGTTGCCCTCGACAAGACTCAGCGGCGGATTACACAGGATGAAGTTGTCAGCCTGCACGCCGAGCCGGTCGGCGAGGAAGGCCGCGCCAATCCCGACCATGTTGCCCTGGCTGTGGCAGACCACGGTGACCGGGCAATCCGGCTGCTTGCCGCGGATGGACTTGATGAGCTTGGCCAGGCGCAACGCGGCAAAGGCATAGTAGGCCCGGTGAGGGCAGGCATACACGTCGCGCCCGGGGACGGGGTTGAGGTGCTGGGCGGTGATCCACAGGAAGAGGCGGTCGTTGAGGCCGTCGGTCCACAGGTCGGCCAGCGCCGAGCAGCCGTTGGCGAAGGGCCCGCCGCCCCAGTAGTCGTGCTCGTTGAGGAAGACGCTGCCGCCATAGGTTTTGATGTCTTCCTTGCTGGCCTTGTAGCCCCAGCGGAAGCGGATCACCGGCGACCAGTGGCGCTGGGGCGTGATGAAGGTCTTGTCGCTGCGATCACGGTCGATGAAACCCAGTGAACTCAGCTCAGGCGTGTAGGCGCAGGGGATCAGCCGCCCGGTGTCGTCGCCCTGGACGGCCATTTGCGCCTTCTGGCGGGCGAGCCGGGTGTTGAGGCCCTCGCACAGGCCGTCTTCGGCGGCGTCGTACCATTCGCCGTCGGAATTGACCCCATGCACGAAGATGACGACGCCGGGCAGCGGCAGCGTGTCGACAACCCGCTTGTCGCCATGCCCAGGCAGCAGGCTGAAGGGATGGGAAGCGCTGAATTCGCTCATGCAGAGGGTTCCCGGGAAGTCCGACGAGCCGCGGGCGACGGGACGCAGCCGGGCATCGCGGTGGAGGTCGTGGGGCGGGTCATGGCTCAGGGGGCGTAAAACGTACGCCGAGGCTCTCGAACTGGTCGCTGGTGACGGGCTGGGCGCGGCCCTGGGCGTCGGTCAGCCCGGCCTCCACCCGCCCGTCGGCGCGCTGGATCTCGTAGCGGGCATCGGCGATCGGCTGGCCGTCGGTGGGGCGCACGAAGACCGGGGTACGCCCCACGTCGGCGCCGGCGAAGCGGGGCAGCTCCGCCGCCTGGGTGGCGGGGCCGCTCCAGTCGTGGCGGGCGGCCTTGAGGACGATGGTGCCGGAGCAGCCGAGCTCGATCCGGCCATTGCCGAGCTTGAGATAGCAACCGTCGGCGGTGGCGAGCAGGATCTCCTTGGCGGCCAGGGCCTGGAGCTGGCCGTCGCTGGCCGAGAGCTTGAGATGCCGCGCGGCCTCGATGGTGACATCGTCGTGCTGGGCCTGGATGCCAACCGGGCCCTGGTGGGCGATGACGCGGGCGCCGCCGGACTGGGCGAACAGGGAGATGCCCGTACCGGCGTTGGCGATCAGGCGTTCAGCGGCGCTGATCTGGTAATGCTTGAGCGCGACGGAATCGAGGTTGCCACCGGCGTGGCTGACGATGCAGGCCGGACTGGACAGGTGCAGCCCGGCCGGGGCGGTGATGGCAACCAGGGGCGTGGCGCCGCCACCGCCACCCGGCGCGGTGCTGGAACCGTGCTCCCAGTCGCGGAGGGCGGCGTGCAGGCTGGCCTGGGGTGCTGGGTCGGCCGCGGCGGCGGCGTGGTCGGCAGCGTATTTGCCGAGTTCTCGGAACAGGGTGACGCACTCTTCCATCAGCGACAGCGTCTCTTCGCGGGCGAGCTGACGGCTGGCGGGGTCGAGGCGGCCAAAGGCACTGACGAGGAGGCCCCGGGCGGCCCGCAGGGCGCCGGCCGCATCGGTGGCCAGTTCGAAGCCTTCGCCACGCGGTTCGGCCTTGCCGCCGTCGCGCGGGGTGCCGAGCCAGCCCTGGTTGAGCCGGGTGGCGGCGTGGCTGGAAAAGAGCTGGCTGCCGACTTGGCCACCGCTGTCGTCGAAGCGCAGCTGGTTATAGCCATCGCCGTGGAACTCCCGCGAGCGGAGGCCGGAGAGCGCGCTGTTGGCCGGCAGCCCGCCCTTGCCGGAAAAACGCACCGGCTCATGGAGGCCGTCATAGAGGCCGCCGAGGGCGATCGGCTTGTCCGGGTGCCCCTGAATAAAGCCGATCAGGATCTCCGACCCCACCCGCGGCCAGAAGGCGGCGCCGAAGCCGGCGTCGGCCCAGGGCTGGAGGACCCGCACCCGGGCGGAATCCCGCGGGGTGCCGCTGGCGCCATAGCGGGGGTGCTCCTCGTCGCGGGCGAACAGGAAGCGCACGGCAATGCGCCCCTGCTCGTCGACATCCACCTCGCGCCCGGATTCGCCGACCACGATGGCGCTGAGTAGCCCCGGACGCGGCACCCGGGTCGGGTCGTGGAAGGGGACGATGGGGACGTCGCTGCGCACGCATTCGAAGCGGTTGCGGTAGAAGGGCAAGCCGCCGCCTTCGTCCGGGGTCTCGCGCCAGCCCTGGGCCAGGCGGTGCGCCAGCGCGGGGTCGAGGCGGATGCCGTTGGCCGCGGTGACCTGGAGGCGGGTGAGGATGAACTCCCGCTGGGCCGCGGGATGGCGATCCACGCCCGCATGCCCGGTCAGCACAAAGCTCCGCCCATGGGTGAAGCGGCGCACCACGCTCTCCCCTGACCAGCCCTTGGCGGCGAACTCGTGGGCGAGGATGCGGCTGCGCCCGAGCTGCGCGAGGTGGGCCGCATCGGCACCGGCGCGAGGAGGGTCGTAGGCGTAGTCGACGAGGCTGTGGGCCAGGGCGTCGCCGGCCTCGCCCTGGTCAAGGGCGGAGAGTTCGGAGACGTCGCTGCGCCGGACCGTCTTGGAGTCGAAGCTGCCCCGCGTGACGGCGCCGGGCGCCAAGGTTCGCCAGGCCTCCCAGGTGTTGACGGTGTCGCGGGCCTCGGTGGCATCAGCGCGCTGGAAACGGACAGGGCCGAGGGAGTCGGCGGCGTAGAAGGCCCGCTCATCCGCCAGCACGAGGGTATGGACGGGATGGCCATCGTCCCAGCTGCAGCGGAAATGCCAGGCAAGACCCTCCTGGGCCCACAGCCGGGTGAGGAA
>JAKLLM010000291.1 GCA_023150125.1 Zoogloea sp. | reverse complement strand
GGCGATCTGGCAAATTCGCGGCGCAAGACCCACCAGCCTGGGCAGGCCCCCCCGCCATGCCGGGCGGGCTCAGCCCCTCAGGAACGCCCGCGCGGCGGTTTGGCACCGGCGCGCTGGGCCGGCGCCCCCCGGCGCGAGCCCACCGGGCTGGCGAACTTGCCGCCCGACTTGCGCGGCGCGCCCGGCAGCGGCTTGCCACCCGCGGCACCGCGGTCGAGGACCACCGGCTGGTCGCGCGGCACCAGGTGGCGCGGCGAGGCGCCGATCAGGTCGCCGCGGCCCATCGCCCGCAGGGCCTCGCGGATCAGCGGCCAGCCCTCGGGGTCGTGGTAGCGCAGCAGGGCCTTGTGGAGCCGGCGCTGGCGGCCCGACTTGGGGGTGTCGACCGCCTCGGAGCTGGCCGACACCTTCTTCAGGGGGTTCTTGCCCGAGTGGTACATGGTGGTGGCCATCGCCATCGGGGTCGGCATGAAGGTCTGCACCTGGTCGAGCTTGAAGTTGTTGGCCTTCAGCCACAGGGCCAGGTTGACCATGTCTTCATCCGCGGTGCCCGGGTGGGCGGCGATGAAGTAGGGGATGAGGTGCTGCTTCTTGCCGGCTTCTTTGGAGAACTGCTCGAACATCTCCTTGAAGCGCTCGTAGGTGCCGATGCCCGGCTTCATCATCTTGTCGAGGGGGCCGTCCTCGGTGTGCTCGGGGGCGATCTTGAGGAGGCCGCCGACGTGGTGGGTGACCAGCTCCTTCACATACTCCGGGGAGCGCACCGCCAGGTCGTAGCGCAGCCCGGAGCCGATCAGCACCTTCTTGACGCCGGGGATCGCCCGCGCCTTGCGGTACAGGCGGATCAGCGGGCCGTGGTCGGTGCCGAGGTTCTCGCAGATGCCGGGGAACACGCACGACAGGCGGCGGCAGGACGATTCGATCTGCGGGTCCTTGCAGGCCATGCGGTACATGTTGGCGGTGGGGCCGCCGAGGTCCGAGATGGTGCCGGTGAAGCCCGGCGTCTTGTCGCGGATCTCCTCGATCTCTTTAAGGATCGAGGCCTCCGAGCGGCTCTGGATGATGCGCCCCTCGTGCTCGGTGATCGAGCAGAAGGTGCACCCGCCGAAGCAGCCGCGCATGATGTTGATCGAGAAGCGGATCATGTCCCAGGCCGGGATGCGCGCCTCGCCGTAGCTGGGGTGCGGGCGGCGGGCGTAGGGCTGGCCGAAGACCCAGTCCATCTCCTCGGTGGTGAGCGGGATCGGCGGCGGGTTGAGCCACACGTCGCGGCAGCCGGGGCCAACGCCGTGGGCCTGCACCATCGCGCGGGCGTTGCCGGGGTTGGATTCGAGGTGGAAGGTGCGCGAGGCGTGGGCGTACATCACCTTGTCGTCCTTGACCACCTCGTAGGCCGGCAGGCGGATCACCTGGCGGGCGCGGTCGGCCTTGCGGGCGGCGACGCGCTCGGCGGCGGGGACGATGCGCACCGGCTGGGCGCCGGCCGGCAGCACCGGGGTGGGCGCCGAGGGCTCCATCGCGTAGGGGTCGGGGTGGGGCTCGACGGGGCCGGGGCGGTCGATGAGGGTGGAATCCACCTCCACCCAGCCCTCCGGGTGCCAGCCGGGCTTGACCATGAAGGCGGTGCCGCGCAGGTCGCGGATGGCTTCGATGGGCTCGCCGGCGGCCAGGCGGTGGGCCAGCGCGATGACGGCCCGCTCGCCGGAGCCGAAGATCAGCAGGTCGGCCTTGGAGTCGGGCAGCACCGAACGGCGCACCTTCTCGGACCAGTGATCGTAGTGGGCGATGCGGCGCAGGCTGGCCTCGATGCTGCCGATCACGATGTTGGCGTCGGGGTAGGCCTCGCGGGCGCGCTGGGCGTACACCACCACGGCCCGGTCGGGGCGCTTGTCGGGCTCGGCGTCGGGGGTGTAGGCGTCGTCGGAGCGCGGTTTGCGGTCGGCCGTGTAGCGGTTGATCATCGAGTCCATGTTGCCGGCGGTGATGCCGTAGAACAGGCGCGGCTTGCCGAGGGCCCGGAAGGCGTCGGCCGAGTGCCAGTCGGGCTGGCTGATGATGCCGACCCGGAAGCCCTGGGCCTCCAGCGTGCGGCCGATCAGCGCCATGCCGAAGCTGGGGTGGTCGATGTAGGCGTCGCCGGTGATGACGATGATGTCGCACTCGTCCCAGCCGAGGGCATCCATCTCGGCCCGCGACATGGGCAGGAAGGGCGCCGGCTTGAGCCCGGGGCGGTGGCGGGGATAGCTGAGGAGCGAGGGGGCGGTGCGGGGGTTTTCCATGGGCGCGATTGTACGGGAGGCGCGGGTTCGAGCCATCGGGGGAAACGCGGGTTCCCTCACCGGACCGCGGCGGGGTTGGGCCGCCTCGACGATGGCGCTCGCCATCCCTGAGACGGCTCCGGGCGCCGCTGCGATGGCTTCGGGCATGGTGGAGACGACTCCAGGCGCCGCTGCGATGGCCCGAGCCGTCACGGAGATGGCTCCGGCCATCCCCGCGATGGGTCGGGCCATCCGGGAAGATGGCCCGGGCCGTCGCGAAGATGGGTTCAGCCACCGCGGCGATGGCTCGGCCCATCCTGGCGATGCACCGAGCCGTCGTGGCGACGAACGCACCCTGCCCGGCGACGCCCCAGGCCACCCCGGCGATGGCCGAGGCCGCCGCCGGAATGGAACAGCCCCCGCCGCCCCTCAGACCCCCAGCGCCTCCTTTACCGCCGGCCACTGGCGGCGGCTCACCGGCAGCTGCTCGGGCACGCCGTCGAGCATCACCACCCAGTGGGCCTCGCCGTCCTCGCCGGTGGTGGCGCGGGCGACGCCCTTCACCGCGTGGCGGGCGATCAGGCAGTTGCGGTGGATGCGCAGGAAGCGCTCGGGGAACTCGTCCTCGATCTGCACCAGCGATTCGTCGAGCAGGTATTCGCGCTCGACGCTGCGCGCCACCACGTATTTCTGCTCGGCCTTCAGGTAGAGCACCTCGGCCACCGGCACCAGCAGGATGCGGCCGCGCTCGCAGATGCTGAAGTGGCTGCGGGTGGCCGGCGCCATCTGGCGCAGGATCTCGTCGGCCGGTGGGCGCAGGCGCCGGGCCTTGGCGATGGCCTCGGCCAGCCGCGCCGCGCGCACCGGCTTGAGCAGGTAATCCACCGCCGCCAGCTCGAAGGCGCGCACCGCGTACTCGTCGTAGGCGGTGGTGAAGATCACCGCCGGCGAGCGGGGCAGGCGCCCGAGGTGGCGGGCCAGCTCGATGCCGTCCATGGCCGGCATGCGGATGTCGGTGAGCACCAGGTCGACGGGCTCGCGCTCCAGCACCGCCAGGGCCTCGACGCCACTGGCGGCCAGGCCGGCGATGCGGGTCGGCTGGGTGTCGGCGATGTCGCCCAGCAGGTCGCGCAGGCGGTCGCGGGCGGGCGCCTCGTCATCGACGATCAGCACCGACAGGGGGGCGAAATCAGCACGCGTGGCGGCGCTCATGGGTGGGGCCGCTCCAGGGCGCTGCGGAAGGGCAGGACGATCCTCACGCGGTAGGTGTCGGCGCCCTGCTCGGTGTCGAGGGTGGCTTCAAGGTCGTAGAACAGCATCAATCGCTCGCGGATGTTGTCGAGGGCCATGCGGTTGCCGGGCTGCTGGCTGCTCGGGTCGGGCAGCGGGTTGGCGATCTCGATGTGCACCACCGGCCCGCGCCGGGCGATGGTAATCGAAACCGTGCCCGGCCCGACAGCCGGCTCGATGCCATGAAAGACGGCGTTCTCGACCAGCGGCTGGAGCAGGAAGGGCGGCACCAGCGCCGCGTCGGCCGTGGCGTCGCGCTGCCAGGCCACCTGCAGGCGCTCGCCGAGGCGCAGGCTCTCGAGGCTCAGGTAGCGCTCGCACAGGGCGATCTCGTCGGCGAGCGGGATCAGCTCGCGATTGTCCTGCATCAGGGCGCGGAACAGGTCGGCCAGCTCTTCCAGCGCCTCCTCGGCCCGCCGCGGGTTGGCCCGCAGCACGCCGAGCACGCCGTTGAGGCTGTTGAACAGGAAGTGCGGGCGGATCCGCGCCGTCAGCGCCAAGAGGCGCGCC
The DNA here is from genome assembly GCA_023150125.1 of Zoogloea sp. GTDB lineage: Bacteria > Pseudomonadota > Gammaproteobacteria > Burkholderiales > Rhodocyclaceae > Zoogloea. The sequence continues at coordinate 127 of JAKLLM010000291.1, read as the reverse complement.
TCGGCCAGCGCCGGCTCGCGGGCCGCCACGTGGTGGCGAAAGTAAACCAGCACGCACAGCGCCGCCGCCAGCGCCCAGCCCACCCCCCGCGCCGGGCTGCCATCGGCGGGGGCCAGCAGGAGATGGC
>JAKLLM010000290.1 GCA_023150125.1 Zoogloea sp. | reverse complement strand
CGGGCCGGGATGCCTGCGACCTCGCCCTCGCGCACCGCGAGGTAGGGGAAGGCGGCGGCGGAGAGGTCCAGCCCTGTGAGGCCGGCGAGCACCTCGCGGGACTTCGGCCCGGCCAGGTTGACCGCGGCGAAGGCGCCGGTGTGATTGACGATGCCGCAGTCGAGCCGCCACATCGTGTTGAGGCGCGACAGCTCGCGGTACACCGTGGCGGCGCCGGAGGTGGTGGTGGTGAAGTAGAAGTGGTCGTCGGCCAGCCGGGCCACCACGCCGTCGTCGATCACCACCCCGGATTCGTCGCACATCACCGCGTAGCGGGTCATGCCGACCTTGAGGTTGGCGTAGTTGGACGTATAGACGCGCTCGAGGAACTCGGCCGCCTGGGGCCCGATCACCTCCAGCTTGCCCAGCGTGCCCACGTCGATCAGGCCGACGCCACTGCGCACGGCGGCCACTTCTTCGCGGATGCAGGCCAGGCGCTCCTTGCCGGCGATCTGGTAGAACTCCGGCCGCTGCCAGGCGCCGGCCGGCATCCAGCGGGCGCCGAGGGCGTCGTGGCGGCCGGCGAGCGGGGTGCGGCGCTCGGGGTTGAAGCCGCGGCCGGCCAGGATCGCCATCGGGACCGGGTGGTAGAAGGGCCGCGCGGTGGTGGTGCCGACCTGCTGGGGTTCCTTGCCGGTGAGGCGGGCCAGGATGCGCAGCCCGTTCATGTTGGAGTGCTTGCCCTGGCTGGGGCCCATGCCGTTGGTGGAGAAGCGCTTGAGCAGCTCGATGTTGTCGAAGCCCTCCTGCACCGCGTTGCAGAAATCCTTGAGCTGCAGGTCCTCGTCGAAATCGACGAAGTTCTTGCCGTCCGGGTGCTCGACGATGGGCCACGGGTGGCTGGGGCATTCGTCCTCGGGCGGCAGCGCGCTGCCGCTGGCGCTGCCGAAGCCCACCGACGCGGCGGCGTGGCTGCCGGCGCGGGTGCCGTCGGCGAGGCGGCGGTCGAGCTCATGCACGCCATTCACCCGGCCGCAGGCGAACACGCCGTCGGGCAGCTGCTCGGGGACGAACTGCTCCACCGCCCGGTCGAAGCGCATGCGGGTGCCGGCCTGGTACAGCAGGTTGGCGGCCGGAGCCCAGCCGACGCTCATCAGGATGCCGTCGCAGGCGATCTCGCGGGCCTGCGCCGACGGGGTGCCGCCGGCCTGCAGCGCGGCCACGCGGGCGCCGGCGCACAGGCCGCCAGCGCCGGGCAGGGCTTCGACGATGCAGCTGTTGGCCAGGACTTCAATGCCGGACTGGCGCAGCAGCTTGGCCATCGGTTCGGCGCGGCCAGCATCGGGGCGCAGGTCCACCACCGCGGCCACGGTGATGCCCTGGGCGAGCAGGTCGAGGGCGGCCCGGTAGCCGTCGGCGTTGGCCACCAGCAGCACCGCGCGGCTCGCCGGCTTCACGCCGTAGCGGTACATCAGGCGCTGGGCGGCGGAGGCGAGCATCACGCCGGGCAGGTCGTTGTTGCGGAAGACGGCGGGCTGCTCGAAGGCGCCGCTGGCCACCACCACGCTGCCGGCGCGCATCTTGAGCATCCGGTCGGCGCTGACGAGGGGAATCCAGTGGTCCTTGTAGTACCCGGCGGCATAGGTGCCGGTGAGCACGCGGATGCGCGGCTCGGCGGCGACCCTGGCCAGCAGCTCGGCCAACAGCCGGCGGCGGGCGCTGTCGTTGCCGAGCTGGTAGCCGGCGCTGCCGCCGGGGCGGGCGTTTTCGTCCACCACCGCCACGTCGGCGCCCTGGGCGGCGGCGGCCAGCGCGGCGGACAGGCCAGAGGGGCCGGCGCCGATCACCAGCACGTCGCAGAAGTCGTAGGCCTTGGGCGTGGTGCGCGGCGGGCTGGCGAGGTCGACCGCGCCGAGGCCGGTCATGGCGCGGAACATGCACTCCCACATGGGGAACAGCTTCCTGGTGTGGAAGGCCTTGTAATAGAAGCCCACCGGCAGGAAGCGCGCCATCTTGCCCAGGAAGCGCCCCTTGTCGCCGGCCAGGCCGCCGAAGGTGTTGACCGCGGTGAGCGTCATGCCGGCCACCAGGGGCGTGACGTCGGCGCGCACGTTGGGCTGGTCGCCCCACTGGTGCAGGGCGTTGGTGTCGTGGTTGGCCAGGGACAGCACGCCCCGCGGCCGGTGGTACTTGAAGCTGCGGCCGAGCACGCGCACGTCGGCGCCCCACAGGGCCGAGCTGATGGTGTCGCCGGCGTAGCCCTTGAAGGTCTGGCCTTCGAAGCTGAATTCGACGGGCTTGGAGCGGTCGATCCACTCACCGCTGCTGGCGGGCAATCGCATCATTCTTCTCCCGGGTAAAAGTAGGTCTTGAGCACGACGTCCTTCTCGGTGTCCCGCTCGGCGATGAACCAGGTGTTGCTGGGGGTGTGGCACCACCATTCGCGCTTCACGCCGGGGGCGCCGTTGCGGTTGAAGACGTAGTCGGCCCAGGCGTCGTCGCTGGCGGTGGCGGGGTCGGGCATGGGGCGCAGCTCGCCCCAGTAGAAGAACTCGGAGACGGGGCGGGGGCCGTTGAGGGGGCAGGTCAGGATCTTCATGGCGGGTTTCCTCTCGGTGGCTGATTCAGTGGCCGACGCTCGCGGCGCCCTTTTCACCGGTGAGGGCGAAGTTGCGGAAGCGGTCGAGGGAGAAGCCGGTGATCAGCGGGTGGGGCGTGTCATGGACCAGGGTGTGGGACATGGTCTTGCCGCACACCGGGGTGGCCTTGAAGCCCCAGGTGCCCCAGCCGGAGTCGAGATAGAAGCCTTCCACCGGGGTCTTGCCCATGATCGGGGCGAAGTCGGGTGTCATGTCGGCCATGCCGGCCCACTGGCGCATCACCTTGACGTTGGAGAGGAAGGGGAACATCTCGAGCATGTGGGTGCTGAGGCCTTCGACGAAGTCGAGGGTGGAGCGGGTGCCGTGCAGCTCGTAGGGGTCGAGGGAGGCGCCCATCACCAGCTCGCCGCGGGCCGACTGGCTGATGTAGACGTGCAGGCTGCCGGACACCAGGATCGGGTCGAGCCAGGGCTTGACCGGCTCGCTGACCATTGCCTGCAGCGGGTGGATGTAGAGCGGCGTCTTGACGTCGACCATCTTGAGGATGCGCGGCGTGGAGCCGGCCACCGCGCACAGCACCTTGTTGGTGGCGATGTGGCCGCGGCTGGTGTGCACGCCCTTCACCTTGCCGGCCTTCACGTCGATGCCGAGCACCTCGGTCTGCTGGTGGATCTCGACGCCGCGCTGGTCGGCGCCGCGGCCGTAGCCCCAGGCCACCGCGTCGTGGCGGGCCACCGAGCCGGGGGCGTGGTACAGCGCGCCCAGGATCGGGGCGTGGCCGGCGCACGAGAGGTCGATCATCGGGGCGGCTTCCTTCACCGCCTCGGGCCCGACGACTTCCGAGTTCACCCCGTAGTGCTTGTTCACCTCGGCGCGCCAGCGCATGGTGCGCAGCGCCGAGTCGGTGTGGGCGAGGGTGAAGTGGCCGCGGTTGGCGTAGAACAGGTTGAGGTCGAAGTCGGTGGACAGGTCCTGCCACAGCTTCACCGACTCGTCGTAGAACTGGACGCCCTCGGGGGTGAGGTAGTTGGAGCGGATGATGGTGGTGTTGCGGCCGGTGTTGCCGCCGCCGATGTAGCCCTTCTCGAGCACGCACACGTTGGTGATGCCGTGGTCGCGCGCCAGGTAGTAGGCGGCCGCCAGGCCGTGCCCGCCAGCACCGATGATGACCACGTCGTAGCTCGACTTGAGCTTGTCGTGGTGGGTGAACATCCGGGGTTCCGGGTGCTTCTTGTTGAGCGCAAAGCGCAGCAGTCGCCAGGGCATGGTGAAGTCCTCGGTGGCGGTTAGCGGAAAACGACGGTCTTGTTGCCATGCACCAGCACCCGGTCTTCGAGGTGGTAGCGCAGGCCACGGGCGAGGACGGCCTTTTCGATGTCCTTGCCGTAGCGGACGAGGTCGTCGGGGGCGTCGGAGTGATCGACGCGGATGACGTCCTGCTCGACGATCGGGCCCTGGTCCAGCTCGGAGGTGACGTAGGGGCAGGTGGCGCCGATCAGCTTCACGCCGCGGGTATAGGCCTGGTGGTAAGGCTTGGCGCCGACGAAGCTGGGCAGGAAGCTGTGGTGGATGTTGAGGATCCGGCCCGGGTACTCGGCGCACAGCTCGGGCGACAGGATC
>JAKLLM010000289.1 GCA_023150125.1 Zoogloea sp. | reverse complement strand
CCCTCGCCGGCGCAGGCGCCCTCGCCTGGCTCGCCGGCCGGCGGCCCCGCCCCAAGGCCTGACCGACACACCGGCGCGGATGGCGGCGGATGCCCTCCAGCACGCCCCCGCGCCACGCCTGCCGAGCCCCCGTCGGCACCGCCCCTGCGCCGCCTTCACCAGCCCTGGCGCTCGTTTGCGCCCCGTCCAGCCCTAAAGTTTTCCGGCACCCGAACGATAACTCGCCATCACCAACGAATGTGCGAGAGGCTCGCGTGCCTGTTCCGGTGCCGGATCTCCTCCGGCGGCTGTTCACCCTTCTGCTGCTTGCCCTGGCCTGGGCGCTGCAGCCTGCACCGGCCCACTCAGCCGAGCCATCGGTGGCCTTCGTGTATGCCAAGGACGCCCCCCTCGCCGAACTCCACGCCTTCGACGTCGCCGTGGTCGACCCCGACCACGGCTTCGACCCCCGCAGCTACCGCGGCCCCGACCGCCCGAACGACACCGCCGGCAGCGAACTCTTCGCCTACGTCAGCATCGGCGAGATCCACGCCTCGCGCAGCTGGGCCGCCCGCGTGCCGGCCAGCTGGCGCATCGGCACCAACGCAGCCTGGGCCTCGGCAGTCATCGACCAGGCCGCCCCCGGCTGGGCCGAGTTCGTCGCCGACACCATCGTCGCGCCCCTTTGGGAAAAGGGCTACCGCGGCCTCTTCCTCGACACCCTCGACTCCTACCGCCTCGCCAGCGGCGCCGACATGGCCGCCCAGCAGGCCGGCATCGTGCGCACCCTGCGCCACCTGCGGGCCCGCTTCCCGGGCATCCGCCTGATCCTCAACCGGGGCTTCGAGTTCCTGCCCCAGCTGCGCGGCGAGGTGTACGCGGTGGCCGCCGAATCCCTCTACCGGGGCTGGAACGCCGGCACCAGGCGCTACCAGGAAGTCTCCGAAGCCGACCGCAGCTGGCTGCGCGGCCAGCTCAAGCGGGCGCGGGACGAGTTCGGCCTGCCCGCCATCGCCATCGACTACGTCCCACCCCAGCAGCGCCAGCTGGCCCGCGAGACCGCCCGCCGCATCAAGGCCGACGGCTTCATCCCGTGGGTCGCCGACGGCGCCCTCGCCACCCTCGGCATCGGCAGCGTCGAGGTCATCCCGCGGCGGGTGATGGTCCTCCACGACAGCCGTGAAGCGCCACAGATCAACTTCGCCAACGCCCACCGCTTCCTCGAGATGCCCCTCAACCACCTGGGCTACCTGGTGGATTACGTCGACGTGAACAGCCCGCTGCCCGCCACCGTAGACGGCCGCTACGCCGCCATCGTCACCTGGTTCAGCGGCGAGCTGCTGCCGGCCACCCGGCTCCGGCTCGCCCCCTGGCTCGCCGCACGCATCGACGAGGGCCTGCGGATCGCCATGCTCGGCGACCTCGGCCACCTGCGCACCCCCGGGCTGGCCGAAAACACCGGGCTCAAGCTGATGCCCGCCTCGCGGGGCGCGGTGCACATCGTCCACCGCAGCCCGGCGGTCGGCTTCGAGCTCGAGGCGATCCCCGGCCCGCCGGTCACCCCCGTCGTCGGCGAAGGCGAAGGCTTCACCCCCTGGCTCAGCCTCAAGGACAGCGCCGGCCAGCGCTTCGATCCGGTGCTCATCACCCCCTGGGGCGGCCTGCTGCCCAGCCGCTACGCGGTGGTGGCGATGCCCGGCGGCATCGAGCAGTCGCGCTGGGTCACCGACCCCTTCGCCTTCCTCCAGGCCGCCCTCGCCCTGCCGCTGCTGCCGGCCCCCGACACCACCACCGAAACCGGCCGGCGCCTGTTCTTCGCCCACATCGACGGCGACGGCTTCCCGTCCCGCGCCGAGCTCCCCGGCCTGCCCCTCGGGGCCGAAGTCCTGCTCACCGAGGTGCTCACCCGCTACAAGCTGCCCCACGCCATGTCGGTGATCGAGGCCGAAGTCGCCCCCCACGGCCTCTACCCCCGCGAGGCGCCGGAGATGGAAGCCGCGGCACGGCGCATCTTCGCGCTCCCCAATGTCGAGATCGCCACCCACACCTACACCCACCCCTTCTTCTGGGCCGACGTCGACAAGGGCCGCGCCAGCACCGCCGCCCAGGGCTACACGCTGGCGCCGCCGGGCTACACCCCCAACCTCGAGCGCGAGATCGTCGGCTCCACCGAATACATCCGCCAGCGCCTCGCCCCGGCCGGCAAGCCGGTGCGCCTCCTGCTGTGGTCGGGCAACGCCGCCCCCACGCTGCGGGCGCTGGAGATCAGCGAGCGGGCCGGCCTCCTCACCATGAACGGCGGCAACACCGTCGCCTCCCGCACCTACCCCAGCCTCACCGCGGTCAGCCCGCTGGGCATCCGCCTGGGCGAGCACTTCCAGGCCTACGCGCCGATCATGAACGAGAACGTGTTCACCAACCTGTGGACCGGCCCCTTCTACGGCTTCGAGCGGGTCATCGAAACCTTCCGCTTCACCGGCTCGCCGCGCCGGATCAAGCCCATCGACATCTACTACCACACCTACTCGGCCACCAAGCGGGCCTCCCTCAACGCCCTCCACAAGGTGTATGCGTGGGCCCTGGCCCAGCCGATCCACCCGGTGTACCCGTCCGAGTTCGTCGAGAAGGCCAACAACTTCAACACCCTGGTGCTGGCCCGCCCGATCGACCGCGACAGCATCGTGGTGCGCAACGCCACCCACCTGCGCACCCTGCGCGTACCGCCCCAGCTCGGCCTGCCCAACCTCGCCACCGGCAGCGGCGTGGCCGGCTGGCTGAAGGGCGAGGAAGGGCACTACCTGCACCTCTCCGGCAGCACGGCCGAGCTCCGCCTCACCCCCACCCCCTCGGCGCTGCCGATGCTCGCCTCGGCCAACGCCCGGCTGGCCGCCTGGGCACGGAGCGGCGGTGCCGTCCGCTTCCGCCTCGCCGGGCACGCCCCCCTCGACTTCAGCCTCGCCAACGCGGCCGGCTGCACCCTGAGCACGGCCGGCAGCCCGCTGGCGCCCACCGGCAGCGACAAGCGCCTCACCCACTACCGAACCTCCCATGCGGCAGCGGACTTCGATCTTCGATGCCCCAGGCAATAGCGCGCGCCCGCGCGTTCTTGCCCCCCGAGGCCTGGCCGTGTTCACGGTCGTGGTGGCGGTCGTCTTCGCCCTGATGGTGCCCAACCCCACCCTCGAACGCCGCGCCATCGAATCCCGCCGCGGCGACCTGCTCACCGTCGCCTACCTCGCCAACCTGCTGCGCACCGACCCCGACGACCCCGCCCTGCGCTTCGCCCTGGCCCGCCAGCAGCTCGCCCGCAACGAAATCCAGGCCGCCCGCGCCACCCTGCGCCCGCTCCTCGACAGCCCCGACCCGCAGCTGCGCGCCGACTCCCACTGGCGCGACTGGCTCAGCTACCGGGAAGCCTGGTCGCGCCTCCCCGACGACTCGCCGCTGCGCCCGGCGCTGCACAAGGCCATGCTGCAGCGCCTCCACGAGCTCGCCGCCGACACCTGGCCCGAAGACATGCAGGTGCGCATCGCCGCCGACGCCTTCGCCCTGGGCGAGCGCGAGCTCGGCAGCCAGACCATCAAGGCCCTCGCCCGGCGCGCCGGCACCGCCTTCGACGCCGGCTGGTACGCCGAATCCGCCCGCAGCGTGCTCGAGGCCGGCGACTACCGCGGCGCCGCCGAGCTCTACCTGGTGGCCCGCAAGCGCGCCACCGGCCTCACCGCCCGGCGCAGCCACTACCTCGCCGCGCTGCACACCCTGCAGGCCGGCAACCTCCTCGACGAAGCCGTCGCCACCGCCGAGCGCGAACTCGGCGACCTCGCCGACGACACCGAAACCCTCTACGCCGTGGTCGTGCTGGCCCGCGCCTGTGGCCGCCCCGACGTCGCCGACCGCCTCGCCCGCCGCATGATCCGCCTCTCGCTGCGCGACCAGCTGCAGCGCTGGCAGCTCGCCCAGGCCGGCCTCGACGGCGCCATCCGGCCCACCGCCGCCACCGCCCCGGCCGGCGCCCCCGGGCTGGCCTTCGACGAGCGCATCTACAGCCTCGCCTACGAGGCCTTCCTCGGCAACCGCAACCTCGCCGACGCCTACCGGGTGGCCGAATCGGCGGTGCGCCAGCGCCCCGACGACCTCGCCTGGCGCGAACGCCTCGCCCAGGTCGCCGAATGGCACGGCCAGCCCCGGGTGGCCCTCGACCAGTGGCTCGTGCTGGCCCGCCGC
>JAKLLM010000288.1 GCA_023150125.1 Zoogloea sp. | reverse complement strand
ACCGCAGAGCTGCGCCACCACTACGGCCCCTTCGAGATGTGGCGCCGCACCCGCGCGGTGGAGCTCTGCCTGCGCGGCCACGGCATGGCGGTGCCGGCCTGCGGCAGCCTCGCCAACCCCGGCCTCGCCGCCCTGCGCGAAGCCGACGGGCGCCTGCTCTTCGCCCATTCGGACCTGTCAGGGTATTCGGTGTTCGAGGAGGCGGCCTGGTGGGGCGACCGGGCGGCGCGGAAGGCGCTGGGCTGAGATCGCAGCCCCCCTACGCGCCTCGCGTTCGACCTTCCGAGCCCCGGGTTCGACGCTCCGAGCGTCGTACTCGACCCTCAGAACCCCGTGCTCGACGCTCCGAGCCCCAAGTTCGATGCTCCGAGCGCCGTGCTCGACCTTCCGAGCCCCGGATTCGACGCTTCGAGCATCGTGCTCGACCCTCCAAACCCCGTACTCGACGCTCCAAACCCCGTGTTCGACGCTTCGAGCGTCGTGCGCGGCCTGGAGAGCCTCGTGCTCGACCCTCCAAAGCCCGACGGCCCGGCTTCAGTGGTCGGCCAGGTTGTTGAAGAGCTGCTCGAGGTCCTGGCTGATGCGCATCAGGCGGGCTTCGCTGAGCTTGCCGTAGCCGCGCACGAAGATCTTGTTGGTGGCCTGCTGGATCTCGGCCAGCAGGCTCTCGCCCTTCGGGGTCATCGACACGTCGGTGATGCGCGCGTCTTCCGGGTTGGTGGCGGTGTGCACCAGGCCCTCGTCGCGCATGCGCTGCACGATGCGGGTGATGGTGGACAGCTTGATGATGGCGTGGGTGGAGATCTCCGAGACGCTCAGGGTGCCGTGGTTCTTGAGGATGTGCAGCACCCGGCGGGTGGGCACGTCGGTGCCCAGCTTCTTGAGGATCTGCTCCATCTGCTGGGTGTAGATGGCGTTGACCCGCGCCAGCCAGTAAAAGGGGAACTCCTCGTAGCGGAAATTCTCGCTGGTCGGCAGGAAGCGGCTGTTCTTTTTTGCGCTCGACATATCGGGACGATCCGTGAAAACCCTTCAGACTCCGTGCGGCCAGCCGAAGCGCCGACGGCCCCGGGATGATACTCGCACAAGGGGCGCGCCGGGCTGCGGGGGGCTCAAAGCTCCTTGTAGGGGCCGGCCCCCAGGCCGATCGGCGCCGGCGCGGCGGCCACCAGGCGCGAGAAGATCCGCGCGAAGTCCTCCGGCGCCTCGGGCGTGCGCGTGCCGCCCAGCGGGTCGGCCGAGCCGGCAAAGCCGGCGTTGGCGATGGCCCAGTCTTCTGCGGTGAAATGCTTGTGCACCAGCGGCAGGATCTCGCGCTCCTCGCGCATCATGTGGTCGCGGTAGAAGGCGGCGAAGGCCTCGAAGGCCGCCACGAAGCCCTCCAAGCCGCCGGGCTCGCCGTCGGCATAGCGCTGCACGGCGGCGGCGCCCTCGGCGGTGCGCTGCCGCAGCAGGGCGAAGATGAACTGGTCCTCCTTGGGGTGGTGGCGCTTCTCGGGGTAGGCGTCGAGGTAATGCACCATGGCCCGCAGCAGGCCCATGTCGGGCTGCAGGGTGCCGGAGGCGATGTCGCGCAGCATCATCCGGATGGCGTGCAGGATTGCCGCCAGCGACTGGTGCTCGTCGATCATGATGCGCAGGGCTTCCATTGTGTTGTGTCTCCTTGGGTGGGCTCAGGTGGCCAGCATGGCCTGATGCTTGCCGCCGAGGCCGAGGTAGGCTTCGATCACGCGGGGGTCGTCGGCCAGCTGGCGGGCCGGCCCCTGCATGGCGATCTGGCCGGTTTCGAGCACGTAGGCGTAGTCGGCCACCTGCAGGGCGGCGCGGGCGTTCTGCTCGACCAGCAGGATCGACACGCCACGGCGCCGAAGCTCGGCGATGATGCGGAAGATCTCGCGCACGATCAGTGGCGCCAGGCCCAGGCTGGGCTCGTCGAGCATCAGCAGCTTGGGCTTGGCCATCAGCGCGCGGCCCACCGCCAGCATCTGCCGCTCGCCCCCCGACAGGGTGCCGGCGAGCTGGCTGCGGCGCTCCTTGAGGCGCGGGAACAGGGTGTAGATCTCGTCCATCGTGGCGGCGTGGTCGCGCTTGCCGCTGCGGTAGCGCTGGAAGGCGCCGAGCAGCAGGTTGTCCTCGACGCTCATCTCGCTGAACAGCTCGCGCTTCTCGGGCACCAGGTTCATGCCGCGGGCCACCATGCGCTCGACTTCGGGCACCACCTCGACGCTGCCGTCGAAGGCCACCCGGCCCTTCGAGCCGAGCACGCCCATGATGGCCGACAGCATGGTGGTCTTGCCGGCGCCGTTGGGGCCGATCACGGTGACGATCTGGCCCTCGCCCACCGTCAGGCTGGCGTTGCTGAGGGCCTCGACCTTGCCGTAGGAAACGCTCAGGTCGCGGATCTCGAGCACGCTGTTGTGCGGGTTTGCCATCATTCCACCCCTCCAAGATAGGCTTCGAGCACGGCCGGGTCCTGCTGGACTTCGTCGGGCAGGCCTTCGGCGATCTTCTGGCCGAATTCCATCACCACCACCCGGTCGACCAGGCTCATCACGAAATCCATGTCGTGCTCGACGATCAGTGTGGCCAGGCCTTCGGCGCGCAGCTTGCGCAGCAGCTCGGCGAGGGCCTGTTTTTCCTTGTGGCGCAGGCCGGCCGCCGGCTCGTCGAGGAGCAGCAGGCAGGGGTCGGCGCACAGGGCGCGGGCGATCTCGAGGATGCGCTGCTGGCCCAGGGCCAGGCTGCCGGCCTCCGCGTGCATGAACTCACCCAGGCCGACGCGCTCGATCTGCCGCGCCGCCTCCTTGAGCAGGCGCGCCTCCTCGGCCCGGTCGAGGCGCCAGGCCGACGACAGCACGCCCTGCCCGCCGCGCAGGTGGGTGCCGATGGCGACGTTCTCGAGCACGCTCATGGTGGGCAGCAGCTTGACGTGCTGGAAGGTACGGCTCATGCCCATCCGGGCGATGTCGCGGGAATCCTTGCCGGCCACCGGCTGGCCCATGAACAGCACCTCGCCGGAGGTAGGTGTATCCACCCCGGAGAGCTGGTTGAACATGGTGCTCTTGCCGGCGCCGTTGGGGCCGATCAGGGCCAGGATCTCGCCGGCCTTCACCTGCAGGCTCATGTTGTTGTTGGCCACCAGGCCGCCGAACTTGCGGGTGACGTTGCGCGCTTCGAGGATCAGCGCGCCCGGCTCGGGCAGCGTGCGCCGCGGCAGGGCCTCGGCGGCATCGTCGATGCGCTTGTTGTCGGCGCGCACCGGCACGATCTGCCGGAGCAGCGGCCACAGGCCGCCGCGGGCGCGCTGCAGCACCAGGATCATCAGCAGGCCGAAGACGATCACCTCGAAGTTGCCGGCCTGGCCCAGCAGCTTGGGCAGGATGTCCTGCAGCCACTGCTTGAGCAGGGTGATCACCCCCGCCCCCACCAGCGCGCCCCACACGTGGCCGGCACCGCCGATGACGGCCATGAAGAGGTATTCGATGCCGATGTTGAGGCCGAAGGGGGTCGGGTTGACGAAGCGCTGCATGTGGGCATACAGCCAGCCCGAGGCGCAGGCGTGCAGCGCGGCGATGAGGAAGATCACCATGCGGGAGCGGGAGGTGTCGACGCCCATCGCCTCGGCCATCACGATGCCGCCCTTGAGGGCGCGGATGGCCCGCCCCTCGCGGGAATCGAGCAGGTTCTGGGTGGTCAGCACGGCCACCATCAGGAAGGCCCAGATCAGGTAGTAGATCTTCTCGCCGCTGTCGAGCGCGATGCCGAACAAGCTGATCGGCGGGATGCCGGTGAGCCCGGAGTGGCCGCCCAGGCTCTCGGAGGTGCCGAACAGGAAGTACAGGCTGATCCCCCAGGCCATCGTGCCCAGCGGCAGGAAATGCCCCGACAGGCGCAGCGTCAGCGAGCCCAGCAGCAGCGCCACCACGGCGGTCAGCAGCAGGCCGGCGAGCAGGGTCAGCCACGGCGAGGCGCCGATCCAGGCCAGCCAGCCCGGCAGCGACGGCAGGGTGGTGAGCGCGGCGGTGGTGTAGGCCCCGAGCCCGACGAAGGCCGCCTGCCCGAAGCTGGTGAGGCCGCCGACACCGGTGAGCAGCACCAGCCCCAGGGACACCATGGCGTACAGCCCGATGTAGTTGAGCAGGGTCACCGAGAACGGCGACAGGAACAGCGGTGCGGCCAACAGCACGGCCAGGAAGGCCACGAGGACCACCCGCGGAGAGAGCTTGGCTTTCATTCTTCTTCCTCCACATGGCGGCTGTTGAGGGAGCGCCACAGCAGCACGGGGATGATCAGGGTGAAGACAATGACTTCCTTGTAGGCGCTGGCCCAGAAGGACGAGAAGGATTCGAGCTGGCCGACCAGCAGCGCGCCGACCGCCGCCAGCGGGTAGCTGCCCAGCCCACCGATGATGGCCGCCACGAAGCCCTTGAGGGCGATCAGGAAGCCGGTGTCGTAATACACCGTGGTGATCGGCGCGATCAGCACCCCCGACAGGGCGCCGATGAAGGCCGCCAGGAAGAAGGTGAGCTTGCCGGCCAGCGACGGGGAGATCCCCATCAGTCGTGCGCCCACCCGGTTCATGGCGGTGGCCCGCAGGGCCTTGCCGTAGAGGGTGCGCTCGAAGAACTGGAACAGGGCCGCGATCAGCGCCACCGACACGGCGACGATGACGAGGGTCTGCCCGGGCACCATCAGCGGGCCGAGGTCGAGCACCGCGTCCGAGAAGGCCGGGGTGCGCTGGCCTTCGGCGCCGAAGAACAGGAGGCCCAGGCCGACCATCGCCAGGTGGGCGGCGACCGACACGATGAGCAGGATCAGGACGGGCGCCGAGGCGATCGGCTGGTAGATCAGGCGGTACATCTGCGGGCCCATCGGCACCACCACCGCCAGGGCCAGCGCCACCTGGACCAGCTGGGGCAGGCCCTGCAGCGGCAGCGCCGCCAGCAGCGCAGCCAGGCCGAGCGGATAGGCCAGGTTCCAGCCCGCCACGCCGAGCAGCCGGCCGGGCCGCCCGGCGCGCAGGGCCGGCAGGCCATCCACCACGGTGACCGCGGCGCCCAGGCCGACCAGCAGCCACAGGGTGGCCGGCAGCACGCCGGCCTGCAGCATCGCCAGGGTCAGCGCCCCGTAGGCGACGAACTCGCCCTGGGGGATGAAGATGACCCGGGTGACCGCAAACACCAGCACCAGGGCCAGGGCCAGCAGCGCGTAGATCGCGCCGTTGGTGATGCCGTCCTGCACGAGCATCAAGGCAATCGGAAATTCCATGGACAAACCCTCGTACAAGACCCGCAGGGCGGCAGAACCGGGCGCCCCCGTGGGGAGCGCCCGCGCCGGCCGGCCCGGAGCAGCGGCCGGCGCAGGCGACGCTTACTGGATCAGGGTCCACTTGCCGTCCTTGACGGCGATGAGTTCGCGGCCCCGCTCGTCGAAGCCGCTGTGGTCGGCCGCCGTCATGTTGTACACACCCTGGGTGGCGGGCATGTCCTTGGTCTGCTCGAGGGCGTCCCGCAGCGCGGCGCGGAAGGCCGGGGTGCCCGGCTTGCCCTTGGCGGCGGCGGCGGGGATGGCGTTCTTGAGCAGCAGGCCGGCATCGAAGACGTTGCCGCCGAAGGTGGCCGGCTTGGCGCCGTGCATCTTCTCGTAGGCGTTCACGTAGTCGGTGGCGATCTTCTTGGACGGATGGCTGTCGGCGACCTGGTCGAGCACCAGCATCAGGCTGGCCGCCAGCACCGTGCCCTCCACCTTCTTGCCGCCGAGCTTCAGGAACTCGGGCAGCGCGGCGCCGTGGGTCTGGTAGATCTTGCCGCGGTAGCCCTGGTCGTGGAGGGTGATCTGCGGCAGCACGGCCGGCGTGCCCGGCGCGGCGATCAGCACGGCATCCGGCCGCGCCATCAGCACCTTGAGGCCCTGGGCGGTGACCGAGCTGTCGCTGCGCTGGAAGCGCTCGGTGGCCACCACCTTGATGCCCTTGCGGCCGGCGATCTCGGTGAACACCTTGGCCCAGTTCTCGCCGTAGGGGTCGGAGGTGCCGATGAAGCCCACCGTCTTGATGCCCGACCTGGCCATGTGGCCCACCAGCGCGTCGGCGATCAGCTGGTCGTTCTGGGTGGTCTTGAAGACCCACTTCTTCTGTTCGTTCATCGGCAGCACCACCGCCGCGGTGCCCACCGGCGCCAACAGCGGCACGCCGGCCTCGGCGGCAAACTGGATCACACCCATCGCGTTGGGGGAGCCGGACGGCCCGATGATGGCGTCCACGTTCTCCTCGCTGATCAGCTTCTTGATCGCCACCACCGAGGCGGTCGGGTCGCTGCCGTCATCCAGCGGGACGTATTGCACAGTGAGGTTGCCGACCTTGGTCGGCATCAGCGGCACGGAATTCTTCTGGGGAATCCCCACCATCGCCACCGGGCCGGTGGAGGAGGACACGACCCCGATCTTGACCTGGGCCCACGCCGCCCCGGAAAACAGGGCACCGATGACTGCCGACGCTACCAGACGCTTGAATTTCATGATGTTCGATCTCCGTTGAAAGGTTGGAACTATCTGTTTCGACCCACCTGCCGCCCCGTGCAGGAAAAACACGATTCACAAATCAAATCACGTGAATCTTCACGTTTATATAGAAAAATAAGACCGCTTGCACTGCCACTTTCTGAAGAATTCCGCAGCATTCGTCCAGTTTCCGCAGCGCATCACGGGTTCAATTCAATAGCACTCTTCGTGCCATTCCCGCTCAATTGGCGGAATGCCGGACTTCTGGGGCTTCCGGGACACCTGCCAAATCACCCCTATGTAATTCCGCCATATTGCAGTGCAGCGCCCCGACGAATTGCACCAATTACGTGCCCCGACCGCGATTCAGCGCCCGAGGGACAGGGCGGTGACGCCCTGCATGCCGAAATCCGTATTGGCCACGTCGAACACCATCACCCGCACGGGGGCCGGCGGAATGGCCAGCACCTCGCCGACGACCGCCGTCAGGCGGCCGATCAGGGCCTCCTTCTGGGCGTCCGTGCGGCCGCGGATCAGGAAGGCGTGGATCGTCGGCCCGCCCGGCGAGAGCGGCCCGCCGGCCCTGGCCTCGGCTGCCAGGGTCGTGCCGCCCACACAGATGTGGGCCCGCGGCAGCTCGATCAGGAAGATCCGCACCGAGGCCTTCGGCGCGGCGATGCTGTTCACCACCGCGTCGGTCATGCGGACCAGCAGGGTTTCCTTCTGCGCCTCGGAATAGCCTTCGACCAGATAGACATTCAGATTGGGCATATTCTCAGCCTTTCCGGGTATTCATTTCAGGAATCACAAAAACAATTGGCGGGGCGGCATTCAGCCCACCTGGCGCAATTCCTCGCCGACCCGGTGGTAATTGCGGTTGAAATAGACGAGGCCCGGGCGCGGGTCGCTCTGGCGCATCTGCACCACCTCGCAATAAAAGATGCTGTGCGACCCGACCTCGTGAATCTGGCTGATTCGGCAATCGAAACTCACCAGCGCATCGTCGAGGGCCGGGCTGCCGGTTTCGAGGGCACGCCAGGCGGCACGCTGAAAGCGCTGTTCCATGCTCACCTCACGGTCGGCGAAGAGGCCCGACAGGCCCTGCTGATCGGCCCCGAGCAGGTTCACGCAGAGCACCCCGTTGGCGGTGAAGAAGCGGTGGGCGTAGGACGAGCGGTTCATGCACACCAGCAGCGTTGGCGGCTGGTCGGTGACGCTGCACACCGCGGTGGCGGTGAAGCCGGCCAGGCCTTCGCTGCCGCCGGTGGTGATCACGTTGACGGCGCCGCTGAGCATGGCCATGCCGTTACGGAATTCTTGGGTCTCGATCATCATGTCTCTCCTTGGGGATGATCCGGCTAGAGGTCCAGCACCAGGGTGTCGCTGAGGGCGCGGGAGCAGCACAGCAGGATCTGGTCGTTGTCGGCCTTCTCCTCGTCGGTCAAAAAGACATCCCGGTGGTCCGGGGTGCCGTCCAGCACGTTGCACAGGCAGGTGCCACAGACGCCCTGCTCGCAGGACACCTTGATCTTGATGCCGACCCCGGCCAGGGCTTCGACGATGCTCTGGTTCTCGGCCACATGCACCGTCTTGCCGGACTTCTTGAGAGCCACGTCGAAGGCCTTGCTGGCAGCGGCGGGCGCCTCGACCTGGAAGTACTCCTTGTGGATCTGCCCGGCCGGCAGGCCGAGGCGGCCCGCTTCGGCGATCACCCAGTCCATGAAGCCCGACGGGCCGCACACGTAGAGGTGAGTCCCCGCGTCGGCGGCGGTCAGCACCTCGACCAGGTTGAGGCGTTGTTCCACCGCGCCGTCGTCGAAATGGGTGTGCACCCGGGCGCTGAAGGGCGCCGCCGCCAGTTCGCCCAGGAAGGCGCAGGACGCCTGGCTGCGGCCACAGTAGTGCAGCGCGAAGTCGGCGGCGCGGGCCGCCAGGGCGTGGGCCATGGCGATCATCGGCGTCACCCCGATGCCGCCGCCCACCAGGATCGAGTGGCGCGCGCCGGCCTCCAGCGGAAAGAGGTTGCGCGGCACGCCGATCTCCACCACCGAGCCCTCGGTGAGGCGCTCGTGGGCGGCGATGGAGCCGCCGCGGGACTTCGGATCACGGAGGATGCCGAGGCGGTAGACCTGTCGATCGGCGGGGTCGCCGCACAGGGAATACTGGCGCACCAGCCCCTCGCCCAGGTGCAGGTCCACGTGGGCGCCGGCCTCGAAGGGGGGCAGCTCGCCGCCGTCGGCGGGCGCCAGGTCGAGGACGAGGACGCCCTGCCCCTGGAGCTCGCGGCGGCGGACCACCACCCGTAGCGTTTCTTCGAACATCTTGTGTGCTCCTCTCTGTCTTGGTGGGCGCCAGTCAGCGCATGAAGATGCCGCCGTTCACATCCCAGGCGGCGCCGGTGGCGAAGTCGGCCTCGGGCGAGGCCAGCTGCACCACCAGGCCGGCGACGAAGGCCGGGTTGCCGAGGCGCTTCACCGGGATCATCTCGATCAGCTTCTCAAGGCGCTCGGGCGGCACCGCGGCGCGCACCGAGGGCAGCTCCATCGGCCCCGGGGCGATGGCATTGACGGTGACGCCGGAAGCCGCCAGCTCGCGGGCGAAGATCTTGGTGAGGGTCAGGATGCCGCCCTTCGACGCCGCGTAATGGGCGCCGGACGCCGTGCCGCCGTTCTGCCCGGCCAGCGAGGCGACGTTGATGAGGCGGCCGTAGCCGGCCTCGCCCATCGCCGCGCCGAACACCTGGCAGCCGAGGAAGGTGCCGCGCAGGTTGATCGCCAGCACCTTGTCGAACTCTTCCGGGGTGATCTGCATCACCGGCGTGGTGGGCGTGATGGCGGCGTTGTTGACCGCCACGTGCAGCCCGCCCCAGCGCGCGCGCACGGCGGCCAGCGCGGCCTCGAAGGCCGGCTTGTGCATCACGTCGAGGGCCAGCGGCAGCACCGTGTCGCCGCTCGCGTCGAGCTGCTCGGCCGCGGCGCGGGCCATCTCCTCGGTGGCGTCGGTGAGGGCCAGCTTGTAGCCGGCCG
>JAKLLM010000287.1 GCA_023150125.1 Zoogloea sp. | reverse complement strand
GCCGCTCACATGGAACAGCGGCACCGCGGTGAGCGTGGTGGGCGCGAGGCCGCGGGCCATGATCCTGGCCACCGCCTCCGGCGAGCTCATGCCCGACACCGCGCCGATGAAATCAATATTGAACAGCGCCTGGCACACCGCCCGCTGGGTGGACAGCACGCCCTTGGCGCGGCTGGTGGCGCCGGATGTGAACAAGATCAGCGCCGGGTCGTCGGGCCCCACGTCGGCCACCGGCGGCGGCTCGGCGGGCTGGGCGACGAGCGCGGCGTAGGACTCGCTGCCGGCCGGCGCGCTGTCGGTCACCACCATCACGAAATCCGGCGCGCCGTCGCCGGCAACGCGGGCGTGGCGCTCGGGGTCGCAGAACACCACCTTGGGCGCGAGGTCGGCCAGCGCGGCGTGCAGCTCTTCGCGCAGCCCGAAGCTGTTGAGCGGCGCCGGGATCGCCCCCAGCAGGGCCGTGGCGACGAAGGCCACGCCCCACTCGGGCCGGTTGCGCATGGCGATCGCCACCCGGTCGCCGGGGCACACGCCGGCCTTGTGCAGCCAGCTCGCCACCGCATCGGCTTCGGCAAAGAAGCGGGCGAAGGTCCAGGTTTCGCCCTGGTACTTGATGTAGGGCTTGTCGCCGTGGGCGCGGCTCGCCGCCAGCAGCGCCGGCAGGGTCGGGAAGGCGTTGCGGTAGCGCCGCTCGACGTGCTCGCCCTGCACGCATTCGATCACTTCGAAGGGCGCACCGGGGGCCGTCAGCTGCGCCCGGGCCTGCAGCGCCAGGGCAATGCCCTGGGAGGTGGCGTGGGTCATGGGTCTTGTCTCCTTGCCGGGGCGGGGGCGCCGGCTTTTCTTTTAGTGGTTTATTGGTTGGGTAGATCGCCGGAGCGCACTTTAAGCGTTTCAGGCCGCCAGGGCGAAGCGGTAGACGCCGTCTTCGTCCAGGCTGCGCACCAGCTTGCCGGCGTAGCGCAGCCAGGCCAGGTGGGCCAGGCTCTCGCCGACGGCCATCATCTCCTCGGCGGGCTTCAGCTTGCGCGGGAAGAGCACCCCCATCGCCTCGAAGGCCGACAGGCGCGCGCCGCCGGCCAGCGCCCCCAGCAGCAGGTCGAACTGCTGCCGGTGGTGGGCCTGCAGCTCGGCCACCCGCGGCTTGAGCCCCTTGAAGACGCGCTCGTGGGACGGCAGCACCAGGGTGTCGGGCGCCAGGCGGTCGAGGCGCTCGAGGGAATCGAGCCACAGCTGCAGCGGATTGCCCTCGGGTTCCATGCTCGACACCAGCACGTTCGAGGTGATCCGCGGCAACAGCTGGTCGCCGGCGATCAGGATGGCGTCTTCGGCGCAGTACAGGCAGGCGTGCTCGGGCGAATGCCCCTCGCCCACCACGATCTGCCAGCTGCGGCCGCCGATCTCCAGCCGGCCGCCGGCCCGCAGGCGGCGGAAGCTCTCGGGCTGGGGCGGCATGAAGGGGTCCTTGCGCAGGCCGGCCAGCATCCGCTCGATGCGCTCCGCGGGCATCCCGGCACGCTGGTGGAACAGCACCAGCCCTTCCGGGGCCGGCTCCGGCAGGCGGTCGCCGAGGGCCCGCATGGTGAAGAACTCGCCGTGGGTCATCCACAGCGGAATCGCGTAGCGGTCGGTGAGCCAGCGGGCCAGGCCGGCGTGGTCGTAGTGAAAATGGGTGCACACCAGGCCCTTCAGCGGCAGGCCACCCAGCCGGGTGGCCACCACCTCCTCCCACAGGGCCTTGCAGGCCGGGGTGTTGAGGCCGGTGTCGACGATGTACCAGCCCGCGTCGTCGCCCACCCCGTCGCGCAGCAGGTAGATGTTGATGTGGTCGAGCTGCATCGGCATGGGCATCCGCAACCACAGGAGGCCCGGCGCCACCTCGACCACCGACGCATCCGGCGCGGGGGGCGCAAAGGGAAAGACGATGAGATTCACTATTAAGTTGGCAGCCTGGGGGGGGGCGTCGGCTTGCGGGTCTTGGGCGATGTCGGCCATGGGCTCTCCTGGGTTCATGCGTTGAATCTAGGCGCCGGTGGGCCCCGCCCAAACGTCCAAAAGGACGATGCCCGCCCGGCGGCTGCGCCACAGTATCGGCACCCTGTCACCCGACCGGAGCCCACTCCATGAACCAGGTCCATCGCCCCCCTGCCCCCGACGTCAACTGGCGGACTCACCTGAGCCTGCTGCTGCTGGCCCTGGTGTATGTGTTTTCTTATATCGACCGCAACGTCATCGCCATCCTGATCGAGCCGATCAAGCGCGAGTTCGGCGCCTCGGACACCGCCATGGGCCTGCTCACCGGCCTGGCCTTCGGCGTGCTCTATGCGGTGATGGGCATCCCCCTCGGCCGCCTCGCCGACCAGGGCTTCAACCGCCGCAACATGGTGGCGATGGCCTGCGGCCTGTGGAGCCTGGCCACCATGGCCTGCGGCATGGCCGGCCAGTTCTGGCAGCTGATGATCGCCCGCATGACGGTGGCCATCGGCGAGGCCGGCGGCATGGCGCCGTCGATGTCGATGGTCTCCGACCTCTACCCCAAGGAGCGGCGCTCGATGGCCATCAGCCTGTTCATGATGGGGCCGCACATCGGCATGATCCTGGCCATGGCCCTCGGCGGCTGGATCGCCCAGCAGCACGGCTGGCGGGCCACCTTTCTGTTCTTCGGCATCCCCGGCATCGTGCTGGCCGCCCTGCTGTGGCTGCTGGTGCGGGAGCCGCGCCGCGGCGGCTTCGAGAGCGGAGCCGCCATTGCCGCAGCGGCCGCTGCACCCACCCAGCCCCTGCTGGCCCAGCTCAAGAACCTGCTGGGCATCCGCGCCTTCCTGCTGGTGTGCCTGGCCTGCGGCCTGGGCGGCATCGCCGGCTACGGCTACGGCATCTGGGGGCCGAGCTTCCTGATGCGCAGCCACGACCTGCCCCTGGCCCAGGCCGGCCTGCTGTTCGGCCTGGCCAGCGGCCTGGGTGCCGCCAGCGGCGCCGTGTTTGGCGGCTGGTATTGCGACCGCCTCACCCGCCGCGACCCGCGCTGGCAGCTCCGCCTGCCGATGATCGGCGCGCTGCTGGGCCTGCCGATGGGCTTCGCCTTTCTGCTGTGGCCGGCTGGCAACTGGCAGCTCGGCAGCCTGGCCATCCCCCACGCCATGATCTTTGCGGTGGGCTTCGGCTTCTTCAACGCCTGGTGGCCGCCCCTGTGCTACGCCGCCACCAGCCACATGATGGCCCCCAACCAGCGGGCCATGGGCGCCGCCATGCTCAACCTCTTCCTCACGCTGTTTGGTGCCGGCCTGGGGCCGCTGATCTCGGGTGCCCTCAGCGACCTCTTCGTGGGCCGCTTCGGCCCGGGCAGCCTGCGCTACGCCCTGCTGCTCACCCTGTGCCTGCTGGGCATCACCGCCCTGCTGCTGGGCTGGGGCATCAAGTCATACACCCAGCGCCTGGACGCACTGAAGGCCGGCTGACCCCCACCCCCGCCCCATCGTCCGAACGGGGGATGCCGGGGCCGGGGCCCATCCACACAATGGGCATTACAAACACACCCACACCACACCGGACAAAGGAGCTTCCATGGCCACCACCAAGGACTATCGACTCGGCGAATTCACCTTCCCTCGCGGCTGGTTCATGATCGCCGATGCCGAAGAGCTGAACACCCACAAACCCCTCGCCGTGCGCTTCTTCGGCAAGGACTTCGCCCTTTACCGCGGCCGTGAAAGCGGCAAGGTCGTGCTGCTCGACGCCTACTGCCCGCACATGAAGACCCACCTGGCGGCCCCCAACAACACCTCCTACGTGGTGGTCGATGGCGGCGGCAGCAACGTGGAAGGCGACAGCATCCGCTGCCCCTACCACGCCTGGCGCTTCGGCCCGACCGGCAAGTGCGAGGACATCCCCTACCACGAGGGCCCGATCCCGGCTGCCGCCAACGTCAAGGCCTGGACGGTGGTCGAGAGCCTGGGCGCCATCTGGGTGTGGCACGACCCCGAAGGCGGCGAGCCCGAATGGGATCACCCCAGCCTGCCCCAGTGGGACGACCCCGCCTGGGTGCGCTGGAAGTTCGACCACCTGGGCATGCTCAACCAGCACCCCCAGGAAGTCATCGACAACATCTGCGACTACGGCCACCTGAGCCCCATCCACGGCTCCACCGTGGAAAAGTACGAGAACGAATTCAAGGGCCACAACGCCATCCAGCGCCAGTGCGGCCCCCACCGCACCCTGGTCGGCCCCGACGGCGTC
>JAKLLM010000286.1 GCA_023150125.1 Zoogloea sp. | reverse complement strand
CTAGCACGGATCCCATCCCATGAGCGCCCCCAACACACTCAATGTCTGCCTCGGGCACCTTCCCTTTCCGCAGACTCACGAACGGCACATCGACCTGATGATCGCCCCGCGGCTGATCGCCGGCCCCAAGCGCCTGGCACTGGTGGAAGACAGCTACTTCGGCCCCCACGGCAGTGCCCTCTCCGAATATGTGCAGTTGCTGTGGCTTCTGGACAGGCTCCAGCCCCTGGCTGCCGGTCGCGATTACATCCGGATCTTCCATTACCGGCGCTTCGTCTCGCCCGAAGCACCGCCGGTGGGTCAGCGCTCCTCCAACCTGCCCTGGGCCACGGCCATCCGCGCCGCAGACCTGGATGCTTTCGAATCCTCCTTCTCGCGAGTCAGCCCGGGGGAACTCTTCAACACGCCGGTGCAGTTCCACGGCGGGATGCTCTACCAGTACGCCCAGAGCCATGTCCTCGAAGACATGCTGAATTTCGCCAGATTCCTGACCGAAACGGCGGTCCTCTCGCCCCTCGAGTGCGCCGAATTCCTGTCGATGCAACTCCACATCCCGTCCTGCAACATCGGCATTTTCACCAAGGCGTCCTACGCCGAGATCTTCGGCGTGCTGCGTCGTGCGGCGTCATTTCTTGACTCTCCCCACTTCGTCTCACGTACCGGCTACCAGCGACGCTCCGTGGGTTTCCTGCTCGAACGACTCAACAGCTACCTCATCATCCGACGCATCCGTGGCGGCATCAGCCAATCCTCGTTCGGGCATAACCTCGTGATCTCCGACACGGCCGTCGTCTCCGGTACACAATAAGGAGGATCTCCGATGCCCAAAAAGACAGCCCTGATCACCGGCGTGACCGGCCAGGACGGCGCCTACCTCGCCGAACTCCTGCTCGCCAAAGGGTACTCGGTGCACGGAATCCGCCGCCGCGCCTCTCAGTTCAACACCGCTCGCATCGACCACCTGCTGCACCCCACCAACGAGGCAGGGCTCGACCTGACGCTGCACTACGGCGACCTCACCGACTCATCGAGCCTGATCCGCATCGTCGAGCACACGCGCCCGGACGAGATCTACAACCTGGCAGCCCAGAGCCACGTGGCTGTCTCCTTCGAGCAACCCGAATACACGGCCAACACCGTGGGTATCGGCACCCTGCGGCTCCTCGAAGCCATCCGCATCGCCGGGCTCGGCGATCAAACCCGTTTCTACCAGGCCTCCACCTCGGAGCTCTATGGCCTGGTGCAGGAAGTCCCGCAGCGGGAAACCACCCCGTTCTACCCCCGCTCGCCCTACGCCGCAGCCAAGCTGTACGCTTACGCGATCACCGTCAATTACCGGGAAGCGTATGGGATGTTCGCCTGCAACGGCATCCTGTTCAACCACGAATCGCCAATCCGCGGCGAGATCTTCGTGACCCGCAAGATCACCCGCGCCCTCGCCCGCATCAAGCTCGGGATGCAGGAGCGGCTTTACCTGGGCAACCTCAGCGCCCTGCGCGACTGGGGGCATGCCCGCGATTACGTCGAAGCCATGTGGCTGATGCTGCAGCAGGACACGCCGCAGGATTTCGTCATCGCTTCGGGCGTCCAGCACTCCGTACAAGAGTTCGTCGATGCAGCCGCCAGCACGCTAGGCATGCATCTGCGCTGGGAGGGCGAAGGGCTCGACCGGAAAGCCTTCGACCACGAGACCGGCAACTGCATCGTGGCCGTCGACCCACGCTACTTCCGGCCCACCGAAGTGGACACCCTGCTGGGTGATGCCACCAAGGCACGCCAGATACTGGGCTGGACACCGCGCACGAGCTTCCACGAACTGGTCGAGGAAATGACGCTCCAGGACCTGAACGAAGCCCGCCGCGACGATCTCGTCGGCCGTAACGGCTTCAAGTATTTCCGGCACGACGACTGACCACCGCCGACAGCCATGACGCCCGCGGCAGCCACACCCCACTCCGGAAGCGCCCCGAAGAAGGCGCTCGTCATCGGCGCCCTGGGCCAGGACGGCACTTACCTCACCGAGCTGCTGCTGGCCAAGGGCTACACGATCATTGGTACGACCCATCGTGACGCAGTCGCGCTGGCCGGAGGCTACCCTGCCCCTCTGCGCCATCTCGACCTCCGCAGCCAGGACGCCATCGCCACCCTCATCGCTGCCGAACAGCCCGACGAGATCTACAACCTCGGCGCCCGCGCCTCCAGCGCCCATCTGTCCGACGACGCGGAACAGACCGGCGACATCAACGGTCTGGCCGTCACCCGCCTGCTCGAGGCGATCCGCCGCCACTCACCCCATTCGCGTCTGTGCCAGGCCCTCAGCAGCGAGATCTTCGCCCGCTGCGTCGTCTCGCCCCAGAACGAGCACACTCCCCCATCTCCAGCCAACGCCTACGGCGCGGCCAAGACCTACGCCCTCCACATGCTGCAGGCCTACCGCGACCAGTACGGCCTGTTCGCCTGCGGAGCGATCCTCTACAACCACGAAAGCCCCCTGCGGCCGGCTCAGTTCGTCACCCGCAAAGTCACCCGCTGCGTGGCGCGCATCGCCTCAGGCGTCACCGAAACCCTCCAGCTGGGCAACGCCGAGCATCGGCGCGACTGGGGTCATGCCCGTGACCACGTGCGGGCCATGCACAGCATGCTGCAGCGGGAGCGAGCCGAAGACTTCGTCATCGCCACCGGCATCACCCACAGCATCGCCGACCTCTGCCGAATCGCATTCGAAGCCGCCGGGCTCGATTTCCGCGATCACGTCACCTTTCAGCCCGACCCGAGCCGCCGCAGCGAGGG
Source organism: Zoogloea sp. (assembly GCA_023150125.1). Classification (GTDB taxonomy): domain Bacteria; phylum Pseudomonadota; class Gammaproteobacteria; order Burkholderiales; family Rhodocyclaceae; genus Zoogloea. Next base: position 5,350 of record JAKLLM010000286.1, on the reverse strand, counting down.
ACTCGAACTGTGCGGCGACGCCGACAAAGCCAGGCGCTTGCTGGGATGGACGCCCGAGATCTCCTTCGAAGCCCTGATCCGCGAAATGGTAAGCGCCGACCTGGCGCTTCTGCATACAGACGCCGCCGCGCCTGCCCGCGCCCAGTCCCCGGGCGCAGCAGCGCTCACACTGTCATTGGGTATCCCCATGTCGACCAACACCCCGCCCCACGCCCCCACGGACGCCCCCCAGGCCCTCATGGACGAGGTTCCGCCCATCCAGGGCAGCATCCTGAACTTCGGCACCGAGGCCCTCGCAGCGCTTCTGCCTCCCCAAGGCACCTTCGTGGTCCAGAACGTCTTCCCGGGGGCTGCTCCCGCCGCACGCCCGCTGGAGCGCCAGGGGATCAGCTTCGTCATCTGCTCCATCAACGACGAAAAGTTCTACCACCTCAACTGGCGCCTCGAACGCATCTGCCGCACCACCTACGAGGTCATCCGCATCGACGACGCACGCGGGCTGTCCGAAGGCTACACACGCGGCCTTTCGCGGGCCCGCTACCAGACCCTGGTTTTCTGTCACGACGACATCGACTTCCTGTGCGGCGACGCCTTTGCCGAACTGCTCGAACAGGGCCTCCGGCAATTCGACGTGATCGGCGTCGCCGGGCCGCGCAAACTGCACAGCGCCTTCTGGCCCAACGGCGGGCCAGCCAACCTGGCCGGGCTGGTCATTCACGGCCCGGTGGGAAAGCCGACCGAGCAGTTCTCCATCAATTACTACGACACCACTCCCGACCGCCACATTGCCGTCGAAGCCCTCGACGGCGTCTTCATCGCCGGACACCGGGAAGTCTTTGAACAGGTCGGATTCGACAGCAGCAGCTTCGACGGCTTTCACCTCTACGACATCGACTTCACCTACCGCTGCCACCTGGCCGGCTTCCGCCTCGGCGTCTGCAAGGACCTGCTCCTCGTCCACAGTTCTCCCGGCAATTTCGGCAGTGACTGGCTACGCTACGAACGACGCTTCCGCGACAAGTTTCCAGCCCTCGCTCCGGCGCGTCTGACGCCCCGCTACAGCCCGGCGGTCATCCAGGCAGCCTCCCTCGCCGCAGAGGCGATCTGCCGCGCCCCCGAGCACTTCTTTTCGGCGGATACGGAGGCCACCAAGCGGCAGCCGGCCCCTGAAGCCATCCGCTATGAAACCTGGCGCAAGCGCACCACCCCCCAGGAGATCGACGCCCAGCTCCTCGCCGAGCGGATGGTCCTCAAGTGGCAGCAGCGCCCCGGCATCCACCTGCTGCTGGCCCTCCAGCCCGGCGAGGAAAGCCTGCTCGCTGATACCCTGGACAGCCTTGCCGCCCAGATCTACCCCGAGTGGCTGCTGACCGTCGTGACCGCCCTGCCCAAGCCCCCCGAGGCCGACGACACCCCGCAACTGCAATGGCTGGCCCTGCGCGACGCAGTACACATCGACTACGTCATCGACGAGATGGCCGCCGCCTCACCGGGCAGCTGGGCAGCCCGCATCGAGCCCGGCCTCACCTTTGAGCCCCAGGCTCTGCAGATCTTTGCGGACTACATCAATGCGCGGCCCCAGTGGCACCTGATCTATTGCGACGAAGATACCCGTGAGCTCGACGGCAGTTATAGCCAGCCTCTCTTCAAGCCCGACTTCAACCTGGATCTCCTGCGTGCCCAGGCCTATCTGGGCTGCTTCGTGCTGGTGAAAAAGGAAGCTTTCCTGGCCGCTGGCCGCTATGGCAGCCATGCCGGGGCCGAGAACTACGACCTCAGCCTGCGCATCCTCGACCAAGACGGGCCGACCGCCATCGGCCATGTCGAAAAGATGCTGGTCCATCTGCCAAGGGCATCCCGGCGAGCCCTCCAGCCCGAAGCCGAAAAACAGGCCCTCATCGATCACCTCGGCCGCTGCGGCCTGGACGCCCGGGTCTTCGACGGAGCCCTGTACGGAACCCGGCGCGTCGAATACAGCTGGCCCGCCCAGCCCCTGGTAAGCATCGTGATCCCCACCCGGGAACGCGAGGAATACCTCCGGCCGCTGCTCGACAGCCTGCAGGAACGCACCCGCTACCCGAACTACGAAATCATCGTCGTGGACAACAGCAGCGCCGACCCGGACACCCTGCGCTATCTGGAAACCCTGCGCAACGAGCCACCGAAGAAGGCACGGTCGATCCGCGTAATCCCCTGCCCCGGCGAGTTCAGCTGGTCGGCCAGCGCCAACACCGGTGCCGAAGCGGCCCGCGGCGACTACCTCCTGTTCCTCGACAACGACACCCATGTGGTGCAGGACAACTGGCTGGACCGGCTGATGGGCATCGCCCAGCGCCCTGAAGTGGCCATCGTCGCCCCCCGGCTCAGCTACCCCGAGTCCGGCAAGACCCAGCAAGGCTGCTGGTTCCTCGGCATGCACGGCACGGTCGGCAACCCATGGGACAATCAGCTCGAGCTGGCCGACCCAGGCTACATGGGACGCGCCCTGTGCGACCAGAACGTCCAGGCCGCCAGCGGCTCCGCGCTGCTCGTCCGGCGTAGCGTTCTCACCCGGCTCGGCGGCTTCGACACCACCGACTTCACGCTTTATCACGGCGCCCTCGACTTCTGCCTGCGCGCCACCGGCGCCGGCCACAAGATCGTCTGGACCCCCCACGCCACGCTCGTCCACTACGGCGGCGTCTCCATGCAGGCCCGCCAGCGCAAGCTCGAAGGCCGACTCACAGATCAGGTCGCCGTCCTGCGCGCCAACGAGACCCTGCTCGACCGCTGGCTTCCCCGTCTCGCCCATGACCCGGCCTACAACCGCAACCTCAGCCTGATCGACGCCTTTCAGCCCGAGCACGTCGCCCCCATCGACTGGGATGCCAACTTCCACGACCGACCACGCATTCTGGCAATCCCTGTCCCCGGAGGCGCCGGGGAATACCGCCTCCGCGCCCCCCTGCGGGTGATCGGCCAGGCCGGCCTCGCCCAAACCATGATCTGCGAGCAGCCCCAGGCCGGCATGATGCGCATTCTGCTGCCCACCGAGATCGCCCGCACCGAACCCGACGTCCTGATCCTCCATCAGCCGCTGGACGACTCCCAGAGCGACGCCATCGCGAACTACGCCCGCCACCTCCCCCGGGTGCGCCGGATCCTGACCATCGACGATCTGCTCACCGAACTCCCCCGCAAACACCCCTCTTACAAACAAGGCTACAAGGACGGGCGCCAGCGTCTGCGCAAGAACCTCTCACTGCTTCACCGGGCCGTCGTCAGCACACGCCCGCTGGCCGACCTGTGTGCCGAGATGATCGACGATGTACGGATCATGCCCAACTGCCTGGAGTGGGCGGTCTGGGGCGACGCCCAGCCCCTGCGCCTGCCGCGCCAGAAGCCACGTGTCGGCTGGGCTGGAGCCCAGCAGCACCAGGGCGACCTCGAACTCATCTACCCGGTGGTTGAAGCCCTCGCCGACGAAGTGGACTGGATCTTCATGGGCATGTGCCCGGAGCCGCTCAAACCCTTCGTCCACGAATCCCACGGCTTCGAGCGGGATTTCCGAGCTTATCCCAAGGCCCTTGCCCGCCTCGACCTCGACCTCGCCATCGCCCCGCTCGAGATCCACGCCTTCAACGAGGCCAAGAGCAACCTGCGCCTGCTCGAATACGGCGCGATGGGCTGGCCGGTGATCTGCACCGACATCCACCCCTATCAGAACGCACCGGTCACCCGGCTGCCCAACGACCCCCAGAAATGGATCTCAACCATCCGCGAGCAGCTCGCCGAGCCTGCCGCCCTGCGCGAGGCCGGCCTCGCCCTGCAACGCTGGGTCCACGAAGGGTTCATCCTGGAAAACCATACAGCAAGCTGGTTTGCCGCCTACGGACCATGAAGGGTTTCGTTGTCGTCGCCTGAAAACCTGTTGCCAGCCGGCGGCCCCTCACCGCCGGCTGTGTGATTTTTGCAGCTAAAGCTTTGATTTTTAGCGCCGCTATCAAAAGCCAAGCGGTAATCCGCCTTCTGTGCGGGTAGGCGACATTCCTACAAATTGTCAATGTTTTTTCTAAAGTCGGCAGAGGCTGCTCCGTTAATGACTTCAACGGCGGTTGCCTTACACACACCGGGCAAGGCGAACCAAAGTTAAGCCTAGTCGCTTATCTTGAACGGAATTAAGGAGAACCAAAATGGCTGCCACTATCAACACCAATGCGATGTCGCTCAATGCACAACGCAACCTTTCCACCTCGCAATCCAGCCTCGCGACCTCGGTCCAGCGCCTGTCGTCCGGCCTGCGTGTGAACAGTGCCAAGGACGACGCCGCCGGCCTGGCGATTGCCGACCGCATGAACGCCCAGGCCAAGGGCTTCGACGTCGCCATCCGCAATGCCAACGACGGCATCTCGATGGCCCAGACCGCCGAATCGGCAATGCAGGCCGTCACCGACAACCTGCAGCGCATGCGCGAGCTGGCCGTGCAGTCCTCCAACGGGACCTACACTTCCGGCGACCGCGCGATGCTCGATACTGAATATCAGCAGCTGTCCGAAGAAATCAACCGCGTCATCAGCGGCACCACCTTCAACGGCCAGAGCGTGCTCAACAGCACCGCCGACACCACCTTCCAGGTCGGCGCAGGCACAGCCACCACCGACAGCATCAAGGTGGCCGCCTCCTCGGTTTCTGTCTCCGCAGTCACCGGCGGTGGCGACGTTAAGGCCGCGAGCGCCGCATCGGCAGCCATCGGCTCGATCGACTCGCAGCTCGACAAGCTCAACACCGCCCGCGCCAACTGGGGTGCTGTGCAGAACCGCTTCAGCTCCGTCGTGTCGACCCTGGCGGTGGCCTCGGAAAACGCGCAGGCCTCCCGCGGTCGCATCATGGACGCCGACTTCGCCCAGGAAACCGCCAACATGACCCGCGCACAGATCCTGCAACAGGCCGGCACCGCGATGGTTTCGCAAGCCAACAGCATGCCCAACAACGTGCTGTCCCTGCTCCAGTAATCCGGCCTGGAATCAACCCCACGGGCGCAGCCACCGTGATGGTGGCCGCGCCTCCCGCACACTTGGGAGAAGAGCATGAGCATCCAGTCAGTCGGCGCCAGCAGCACCCAATACGCGCCCCCCGTCCAGAGCAGTCCTGGAGCGGGCGCCGCACGGAAGGCAGAGGCCGCTCCTCCCGAAGTCGCCCGCCCCCTTCCCGGCCAGGACACTCAAGGGGCAGACAGGGCAGCCCCACCCAACAGCGAACAACTGAACCAGGCCGTCAAGCAGATCCAGGACGTCATCACCAAGACAGCCAACCGCCTGGAGTTCTCGATCGACGAAGACCTGGGTGTTTCCATCGTCAAGGTGGTGGATAG
>JAKLLM010000285.1 GCA_023150125.1 Zoogloea sp. | reverse complement strand
GGCGCCATGATGCGCAAGCTCGTCCAGGTCAGCTACGGCGTGCTCAAGTCGGGACAGACCTTCCAGCCAGAGCTCCACGGGGTTTGACTTGGATAACAGTATCTACTGACTTCCGCGGGTGCGCAAGCGACGCCTCACCACCCCTGGGCCTGGCGCCGGGCCTGCTCGCATTCGTTGCGGAACATCAGAAACTGGCGCAGGCGGCGCGGGTCGATGGCGCCGCTCTCGGCGGCGGCCTGTAGCGCGCAGCCGGGCTCGGCATCGTGGCGGCAGTCGCGGAAGCGGCACTGGCCCACGTAGGGCCGGAACTCCCGGAAGCTCGCCTCCAGCGCCTCGGCGTCGAGGTGGGCGAGGCCGAAGGTCTGCATCCCCGGGCTGTCGATGATGCCGCCGCCCTCCGGCAGCGGGTAGAGCCGCGCGAAGGTGGTGGTGTGCTTGCCGGTATCCAGCACTTCCGAGATCTCCCGGGTCTGGGCCCGGGCTTCGGGGATCAGGGCGTTGGTGAGCGTCGACTTGCCCATCCCCGACTGGCCGACCAGCAGGCTGGTCTCGCCCACCAGGCGCTGGCGCAGGGCATCCACATCACCCAGTGCCGACAGCTCGAGGATCGGGTAGCCCAGCGCCGCAAACGGCGCCAGCAGGGCGCGGCTCATGGCCAGCCCGGCCTCGATGTCGGCCTTGTTGAGCACGATCAGCGTCTTGAGGTGCTGGCTCTCGGCCGCGCACAGGCAGCGCGACAGGAACTCATCCGAGAAGCTCGGCTCGGTGGCCACCACCAGCACCACCTGGGTCGCGTTGGCGGCGATCAGCTTCTGGCGCCAGGCGTCGGAGCGGTAGAGCAGGCTGCTGCGCTCCTCGAGCTTCTCGATGACGCCCTGGCCGGGGCCGGTGACGGCCACCTTCACCCGGTCGCCGCAGGCGAACACGCTCTTCTTGCCGCGGGGCACGCACAGCAAAATCTCGCCGGCGGCGGTGCGCACTTCGTATTGGCGCCCGAAGGCGGCGATCAGGGTTCCATCGAGTTTCATCGGGCTGCCTGCAGGCGCGCGATGCGGATCGCGGCGGGGGGGTGGGAATCGTAGATGCTCGAATACAGCGGGTCGGGCGTGAGCGTGGAGGCGTTGTCGCGGTACAGCTTGACCAGCGCGCTCACCAGGTCGGCGGCCGGAGCCTGGCGGGCCGCGTAGGCGTCGGCCTCGAACTCGTGGCGGCGCGACCAGCGGCTCATCAGCGGGGTGAGCGGAAAGGTGAACACCGGCAGCACCAGCGCAAACAGCAGCAGGGTGGCGGCGGTGCCCTGGCTGGCCAGCCCCAGGCCCTCGAAGAACCACGCCTGGCCGGCCAGGTGGCCGAGCAGCGCAAAGAAGCCCAGGCTGCCGGCGCCGATCACCGCCAGGCGCTTCCACAGGTGGTGATGGTGGTAGTGGCCGAGCTCGTGGGCCAGCACCGCCTCGACTTCCTGCGGGTCGAGCTTGGCCAGCAGGGTGTCGAAGAAGACGATCCGCTTGCTGGCGCCGAAGCCGGTGAAATACGCATTGCCGTGGGCCGAGCGCTTCGAGCCATCCATCACGAAGAGGCCCGACAGGCGGAAGCCGCAGCGCGTCAGCAGGGCCTCGATGCGCGCCTTCAGCGGGCCGTCCTCGAGGGGCTGGAACTTGTTGAAGAGCGGCGCGATGAAGGTGGGGTACACCAGCATCACCAGCAGGTTGAAGCCCAGCCAGAAGGCCCACACATACAGCCACCACAGGCCGCCCATTGCCGCCATCAGCCACAACACGAAGGCGATCAGCGGCAGCCCGATGAGGGCCGCCAGTGCCACGCCCTTCACGGTGTCGGCCACGAAGAGGCCCGGGGTGAGGCGGTTGAAGCCGAAGCGGGCCTCCAGCCCGAAGCTGCGGTAAATCCCGAGGGGCAGATCCACCAGCCAGCTCACCACGCCCACCGCGCTCACGAAGGCCACCCCGTGGGCGATGCTGCCCGGCTCGACGAAGCGGGCGCACAGGTCGTGCAGCGCCTGCAGCCCGCCGCCCAGCGTGAGGGCCAGCAGCAGCGCGGCGGAAAGCACGGTGTCGACCATGCCCAGGCGTACCCGCGCCACCGTGTAGTCGGCGGCCTTTTGATGGGCCTCCAGGCCGATCGTGGCGGCGAAGGCGGCGGGCACCGTGGCCCGGTGGGCAGCCACGTGGGCGGCCTGGCGCCGGGCCAGCCACAGGCGGCACACCAGGCCGACGCCCAGGGCGACGAGGAACAGGGCGGAGAAGCTGCTGGAAGTCATGGGCTGGAGCAGAGGGGGGAAAACGGGGGAGGGCGCGTCGATTGCGCTGCCGATGCAGGGCAGGCAGCCGCCCGGAGGGCGTAGAATCGCGCCTTCACCGAAAATCGATCGGACCAAATTATGGCACAGGACCAGAATCACCTCATCTGGCTGGACATGGAAATGACCGGCCTCAACCCCGACAGCGACCGCATCATCGAGATGGCGATGGTCGTCACCAACAGCCAGCTCGACGTGATCGCCGAAGGCCCGGTGATCGCCGTGCACCAGCCCGACGCGGTGCTCGATGCGATGGACGAGTGGAACAAGAACACCCACGGCCGCTCCGGCCTGATCGAGCGGGTCAAGGCCTCGACCATCGACGAAGCCGCCGCCGAGGCGCTCTACCTCGACTTCATGCGCGAATACACCCCCTCGCGCACCTCTCCGATGTGCGGCAACTCCATTGGCCAGGACCGCCGCTTCATGGCCCGCTACATGCCCAAGCTGGAAGACTGGTTCCACTACCGCAACCTGGATGTGTCCACCCTCAAGGAACTCTGCCGCCGCTGGCGCCCGGATGTGTACAAGGGCCTCGAGAAGAAGGGCGCCCACCAGGCCCTGGCAGACATCCACGAATCCATCGCCGAGCTGCGCTATTACCGGGAACACTTCCTGAAGGTCTGAGCATGCTCCCAGCCACCTGGCGCGCCTGGCTGCAGCGCCACCGCCGCAAGTTGATCGGCCTCGCGCTGGTGGTGGCCTTCTTCTACGCGCTGGGCTATTTCAGCCACCCGGTGACCTCGCCGCTGATGTGCAAGATCTACGGGTGAGGGTGGGGCGCCAGCGGCCGCAGCGGGCCCGGGGCTGGTGATCACCCTGCAGGCGCGAGCTTGCCCGCAAGACACGGGTAGGCCTCGCAGCCAACTCGGGTTGAAGCTCCGCTGAAGCCGCCCCTGCAGCGTGCAGCCACTCCACCGCCCATCCCCGAATCCGCCACCCCCCGGCCCACGGCTCGCCCCGGGTTTTTGCCGTACGCATTTTCTGGTATCTGGAATGAATGTGCTCGGGTAAGATCTGCTCCTGTTTCACCGCTGGATAAAAGAACAGCGGAAAGGTGTCTTCCCGCAACCCGCACCCAGGAGCAAAGCATGCCGCAGAATCTCGTATCCCTCCGCCTGTCTGCCGAAACGCTGGCGAGTGTCGAGCAGGCCATCAGCGCCCTCGAAGCGTTCAGCAACCCCCTGCGTACCCTTACCGCCGACGAGATTCGCGCCCTCACCAAGATGGGCGACAAGTCGGCAGAGTTCTGCCGGCAGACGGCGATGGTGCTGGAGCAGAATCAGAGCATCATCCCGCCGAGCTTCGACCTCGGGAAGATGCAGGGCGACCTGGTTGCCATCGAGACCCTCGACCGGCAGATCCTGCGCCTCAAGGAGATCATGGCCAAGCTGGAGGACACCCGGATCGCCCTGGGCAGCGACATCATGGCAGCGGCCTCCGACGGCTACGTGCTGATGCAGATGTTCGGCAAGGCGGAAGGCCTGAGCGCGTTGCAGCAGGCCATGAAGGTGCGGCGCCCCGGCCGCCCCCGGTCGGGCCCCGACAAGGCCTGAGTGGCCGGCAGGTTTTTGTGCGACAGGCGGGGGAGACTCCGCCTGTCGGCTTTTGCAGGCCGTCATGGCTGCAAGAAATCCGGTACCCGGAATTCTTTTTGTGCGGCCGATCCAACAAGATCCGGCCCGCGGATCTTTAAATGCGTGCCGTGGATTTAAAAATCCATCCGCCGGATTTAAAGGGAGGCGGCGCGGTATTTTTAATCCGCCTGGCGTATTTTTAAATCCGTCCGGGCAATTTTTAAATCCGGCTGGCGCATTTTTAAATCGGTTCGGCGTATTTTTAAATCGGGCTGGATGATTTTTAGATCCATCCGGCGGATCTTTAAATCCGCTTGCCGGATCTTTCAACCCCCGGGCCGCGCCGCCCAGGGGCAACGCCCTGCCCGCGGCAGGCGGCACACGTGTTGAATTCCCGGGCCACGCATGAAATCTATGGTCAGCCCGATT
>JAKLLM010000284.1 GCA_023150125.1 Zoogloea sp. | reverse complement strand
ATCCGCCCGGCGGTGTCGATCTTCGGCAGCGCCCGCACCAAGCCCGACCACCCCTACTACGAGAAGACCGAGCGCATCGCCCGCCAGCTCTCCGACGCCGGCTTCTCGGTGATCTCGGGCGGCGGGCCGGGCATCATGGAGGCGGCCAACAAGGGCGCCTACTTCGGCAAGTCGCCCAGCGTCGGCCTCAACATCCAGCTGCCGATGGAGCAGCAGGCCAACCCCTACCAGGACATCTCACAGACCTTCCAGCACTTCTTCGCGCGCAAGTTCATGTTCGTGAAGTTCGCGGTGGCCTACGTGGTGATGCCCGGCGGCTTCGGCACGCTGGACGAACTCCTCGAGGCGATGACCCTGATCCAGACCGGCAAGAGCCGCAAGATCCCGGTGATCCTCGTCGAGTCGACCTTCTGGAACGGCCTGCTCGACTGGTTCAAGACCACGCTGGTGAGCGAGGGCATGATCCACCCCGACGACATGAACCTGATCCAGGTGATCGACGAACCCGAGAAGGTGGTGCACGCGATCTTCAACCACTACCAGACCCGCGGCTTCCTGCCGCTGCCCGAAGAGCACGAGCTGATGCTCAACCTCTAATCAGAGATGACGGCCCCCACGCTCGCTACGCTCGCTGCCCCCCGAGGGGGCGCCGGCCTTCCTTGGGGCGGCCCGGCGGAAGGCGAGGCGAGAACCCCCACGCTCGCTCCGCTCGCTGCCCCCCAGGGGGGCGCCGGCCTTCCTTGGGGCGGCCCGGCGGAAGGCCGAGGCATCTCCTTCTATCCCGCTTTGCGGGCGGAGCCGGCGGTGGGGCGGGTTACAATCGCGGCATAGCCAGGAGACTCCCATGACCCGTGTCGCACACTCTGTAGCAAGCCTCGCCGCGCTGTTGATCGCGGCCTCCGCCTGGGCCCAGCAGCCCCAGCAGCTCGAGCCGCTGCCCGAGCCGCCCCCGCCGCCGCCCGGCCTCGAGCTCGACCCGGCGCTCGAGCCGCAGGTCACGATCACCAAGAAGGGCGAGGACACCGTCGAAGAATACCGGGCCAATGGCCAGCTCTACATGATCAAGGTCACCCCGCCCCACGGCGTGCCCTACTACCTCTACGACGACGTCGGCAACGGCGACTTCACCCGCCGCGACGCCCAGGACGCCGGCGTGCGCGTGCCGAAGTGGGTGATCAAGCGCTGGTGAGCGCCCCCAAGCCCGCCGCTGCCGGCGGGCCCAGGCCGCCAGGCCCCTGAACCCACCGGGCGGCGGGCGGCCACACAGGCACCGACGATCACCAGGCCTTTCCCGTCGCAGGTGCTTCGCGCATCCGGGTAAAGTGCCCTGACGACAGTTGCTCCCTTGTCTGCAAGCCTGCACATTCGATGGGAAGCCATAACAACTGTGTTGTGGCGCATGCAAACACATTTGCGATAGCTGCCAACCTTGTTTGCATGCCTGCAGATTCGATTGGAAACTATCGCAACTGTGTTGTGACGCGTGCAAACACATTTGTGATAGCCGCCAACCTTGTTTGCATGCCTGCAGATTCGGTTGGAAACTATCGCAATAGTGTTGTGATGCGCCACAACACACTTTGCACGCATCACAACACCATGTGTCCCGGCCACCAAAGCCTTGTCGGCCATCGCACAAGGATGGGCACGCAGCACCGAAGCCTTGAGGCCCGTAACCGAGGGATGCGCAAGCACCACTGAGGGATGGGTGCCCGTCACCAAGGCATTTACACGTCACACCAAGGGCAGGTGCGCCGCCACTTGCGGCCTGCACAGCGCCGCAAGGCTCGATGCCCGCAGCCCCCGGCTGGACGGCGCTTCAAGCCAGGCCCGTGAAGCGTGCAGGCAGCCGCATCCCGCCGCCGCCTAACTCCGCAATGCCCGCAGTTCCTTGTTGGTGAAGCGCAGGCGCATCGCCAGCACGCGGGCGAGGCCTTCGAAGATGTCGGCGGAGGCCGGGCTGCCGGCGGCGTCGAAGCGGTCCCGGGACAGGATGAAGCAGTCGGTGTCGGTGAGGGCCAGTGCGTCGGACGCGCGGCGCTCGCGGTCGAGGAAGCCCATCTCGCCTATGAAGTCGCCGCGGCCGAAGGTGCCGATGTGCCAGATTTCCTTCTTGGCGATCGGCATCTCCACCCGCAGCGTGCCACGGCGGATGAAGACCAGGTCGCCGCCCGGCATGCCGGCGGTGAACACCCGGCTGCCCGCCGGGAAATGCCGCGCCTCGAGGAGGTCCGCCAGGTTGCCCAGGGTGCCGGGCTTCCAGCCCAGCAGCTGCTCCAGTTCGGCCAGCTCGAGGGGCGGGCCCTCGTCGTCGATGGGGCAGGCCTCGGCGACGAGCAGTTGCCGCTCGATCCATTCCAGCGCCTCGTCCAGCTGCCGGAAGGCGAGCCCCCGGCCGGATTCCCGCAGCAGGCCCACCTCGCGCAGGTAGCGCTTCATCTTGAGGCCGCTGGGCAGGCCGCGGGGGATGTCGGTGAAGATGAGGTAGGCGCCGACGCGCTCGAGGCGGTCCTTGATCTGCTCGAGCACATGGGTGGCGGTGAGGTCGAGGAACTGCACCCGCCGCATGCTCAGGACCACGTAGGTGCGCGGACCGATCTCCGGCTCGAGGGCGAGGTAGAGCTGGTGGGCGGTGCCGAAGAACAGGCTGCCCTGGAGCTCGACGATCACCGTCTTGCTGCCGTGGCGCAGCAGGATGGAGAGCTCCTGGTCGTGCCGCACGACCTTCGAGAACTGCTCGCCGCCCTCGATCTTGCGGTGCAGGATGGTGCTGCGGGCCTGCTCGCGCAGGTAGAGGCCGACGGCCAGCACGATGCCGACGCCCGAGGCGGCGATCAGGCTCACCGTGAGGGCGGTAAGGATCACCGCGACGATCACCAGGAAGTCGAAGCGGGTGGCGCGGGTCTGGAAGAACTCCAGGCTGTGCTGGTCGATCATGCGGTAGCCGACGAGCAGCAGAATGCCCCCCAGCGCGGCGATCGGGATCCAGGCCAGCAGCGGCGCCAGCGCCAGCAGCGCAGCCAGCGCGAAGAGGCCCTCGAACAGCCCCGAGCGCCGGGTCTGCGCGCCGCTGGCCAGGTTGACCATCGAGGCGCCCATCTGGCCGGCCCCCGGGATGCCGCCGAGCAGCGCCGAGCCGGCGTTGCCCAGGCCCTGGGCCCACAGCTCGCGGTCGGGGTCGTGGTGGGTGCTGGTGAGGGCGTCGAGGACGACGCAGGTCTTGAGGGTGTCGATCGACAGCAGCACCGCGAGGGTCAGCGCCGGCAGCAGGATCTGCGGGAGCAGGGCCGGATCGAAGGCGCCCAGCGCCTGGACGTTGTGCAGCAGGGCCTCGGGCAGCCCGCCCGCCGCGACGCCCAGCGGCCCGATCACGAGGGGGTTGCCGGCGGTATTCCACAGGGCCGGATCTGCCAGCCCAAGCAGCAGGTAGGCGGCGACACCGGCGAGCATCGCGATGATGGCCGCCGGGACGACGCGAACCACGCGCGGCACCAGGGCCATCGTGAGGACCACCACCACGCCGACCACGATGCTCTGCCAATGCCACGCCGACGGGGTCGTGAGCGCCTGCCAGAAGCCCATCTCGCGGGGCACCCCGAGCACCCGCGGCAGCTGGCCGCCGATGATGGTCAGGCCCACCCCGCTGAGATAGCCGCAGACCACCGAGTAGGGGATGTACTTGATCAGGCGGCCCACGCCGACGAGGCCCAGCCCGATCTGGACGAGGCCCGCCAGCAGGCCGATGAGCATCAAGAGCAGCACGCCCGCCTCGGCGCCGACGCCCTGCCGGGCGAGGTCGATGGCCACCGCCACCAGCACCGCCGCGGCGGGGGCGCAGGGCGCGGTGATCAGGCGGTCGGTGCCGCCGAAGGCCGGGGCGATCAGGCCCAGCACGGTGGCGCCGAGGATGCCGGCCAGCGCACCGTGGGCGACGTTGCCGGCGCCCAGGGGCGAAAAGATGGTGACGCCGAAGGCGATCGCCGACGGCAGGGCCACCAGCATCGCCGCCAGCCCGCCCCACAGGTCGCCAGGCCAGGAGGCGCTACCGGGCTTGTCCATGTTCACGCCATCTCCGCCATTTGCAAAGGCTATGTCACCGTTGCCTGTGGAAATACTCCGATAGCGGCGAGGAGCATCTTTTCGGGTGTATCTAGCCGGCGCGTGTCGAGTGCCCGCCGCCAGCCGAGATAGTTCGGCAGGTTGTGAGTGGCTACACCGTGAAAGCGTTGAATCCACTGGCGTAGCCGGCTGTGATAGGCATTGACGTTCTGCACATGGAAAGCCCCTTTGACGCGTGTGCCGGCGGATAGATTGACCGCCTCATGGCTGATGCCAGCTTCTTTGGAAAAGTA
>JAKLLM010000283.1 GCA_023150125.1 Zoogloea sp. | reverse complement strand
CGGCCTTGCCGGCCACGCCGGCGGCGTAGCGGTTGCGGGTGAGCTCGAGGGCGCGCGTGTAGGCGGCCACCGAGGCGTCGAGCAGGGCCTGCTGGCGCTCGGCGGCGCGGAGCTGGAAATAGGTCTGGGCCAGCGTGGCGCGGGCCGACAGGCGGGCCGCGGCAAGGTCGGCGGCGCTGGCGGCGAGGCTGGCGTCGGCGCCTTCCACCGTGCGGGCGATGCGGCCCCACACGTCGAGCTCCCAGCTCACGGTGGCGCCCAGGCTGAAGCTGTTGCGGGGCGGCGCGTTGCCGCTGGCGGCGGTGGTCGCCGAGGTGGCCGAGCGGGTCGCGCCGGCGGTGGCATTGATCGCCGGGAACCACGAGGCCCGCGCCGCGTCGGCCAGCACCAACGCCGGGCGGTAGGCGGCCTCGGCGGCGCGCAGGTTCTGGTTGGAGACTTCGAGTCTGGCCTGCAGGTCGTCGAGCACCGGGTCGCCGAAGGCGGCCCACCAGTTGTCGGCGGCGGGCTCGCGGGGCTCGGCGGGCTTCCAGTTGCCGATTTCCTTGAAGGCGGCCGGGGTGTCGACGGTTGGGCGCTTGTAGTCGGGGCCGGCAGCGCAGGCCGACAGCAGGACGCAGGTAAGGGCGGAAATCAGGGCAGGTTTCTTCATGTCGGGCTCGCGCTTTCAAGGCAGGCCTGCGGGGCGGTGGCGGGCTTACGCCGCAGCTTGTCCATCATCACGAACACCACCGGCGTGGTGTAGAGGGTGAGGATCTGGCTGAGGATGAGGCCGCCGACGATGGCGATGCCCAGCGGCTGGCGCAGCTCGGCGCCGTCGCCCGTGCCGATGGCGAGCGGGATCGCACCGAACAGCGCCGCCAGGGTGGTCATCAGGATCGGCCGGAAGCGCAGCAGGCAGGCGTGGTGGATGGCGTCGCGGGCGCTTTCGCCGAGGCTGCGCATGCGCTCCAGGGCGACGTCGATCATCATGATGGCGTTCTTCTTGACGATGCCGATGAGCAGGATCACGCCGATCATCGCGATCAGGCTGAACTCGAAGTCGACGGCCATCAGCGCGAGCAGCGCGCCGACACCCGCCGAGGGCAGCGTGGACAAAATGGTGATGGGGTGCACCAGGCTCTCGTAGAGCATGCCGAGCACGATGTAGATGGTGACCAGCGCGGCGAGGATCAGCAGCGGCTGGGTGCTCATCGACTTCTGGAAGGCGCCGGCCGAGCCCTCGAAGCTGGTCCGGATGCCCACCGGCACGCCGATGCCGGCCAGCGCCGCGTTGATCGCCTCGGTGGCCTCGCCGATCGAGCGCCCCTCGGGCAGCGCGAAGCTGATGGTGCTCGCCGCCGCGCCGCCCTGGTGGCTCACCGACAGGGGCGCCAGGCTGCTCTCGAAGCGGGCCAGCGCCGACAGGGGCACCAGCCCACCGGCGGGCGTGACCAGCGTCAGCCGGGCCAGCGACTCGGGCCCCTGCAGGTAATCCGGCATCGCCTCCATCACCACCCGGTACTGGTTGAGGGGGTTGTAGATGGTGGACACCTGGCGCTGGCCGTAGGCGTTGTTGAGCGCCGTGGTCACCGCGCGCATCGTGAGGCCGTGGCGGGCCACCGCGTCGCGGTCGATCACCAGGCGGGTCTGGGGGCCCTTGTCCTGGCTGTCGGAGCTCACGTCGGTGATCGCGTCCAGCCGGCTCATCGCGTTGCGGATGCGCGGCTCCCACAGGCGCAGTTCTTCGAGGCTGTCGGACTGCAGCGTGAACTGGAAGGACGAATTGCCCGAGCGCCCGCCGATCCGGATGTCCTGCACCGGGCTGAGGTAGAGGCTGGCGCCGGGCACCTTGGCGAGCTTCTTGCGCAGCCGGCCGATCACCGCGTCGACGGGCTCGCGCTCGTGGACGGGCTTGAGGGTGATGAACATCGAACCGTAATTGCGCTGCCCACCGCCGGTGAAACCGGTGACGTTGGCCACCGCCGGGTCGGCGCCGACGATGGCCAGGAAGGTATCCATCTTGCCGCGCATGGCCTGGAAGGAGATCGCCTGGTCGGCCTCGACGAAGCCGCGGACGCGGCCGGTGTCCTGCTGCGGGAAGAAACCCTTGGGGATGGTGTTGTAGAGGTAGACGTTGGAGCCGATGGTGGCCGCCAGCACCGCCAGCACCAGCCACGGCCGGGCCAACGCCCAGCCCAGGCTGCGCCGGTAGCCACCGGCCAGGCGGTCGAGCAGCCCGCCAACAAAGCGGTCGAAGCGGCCCCGTTCAGCCTCGGGTGGCTGCGGCCGCAGCAGGCGCGCGCACATCATCGGGGTGACGGTGAGGGAGATCACCATCGACACCAGGATCGCCGCCGACAACGTAACTGCGAACTCGCGGAACAGCCGCCCGACGATGCCGCCCATCGCCAGGATCGGGATGAAGGCGGCGATCAGCGACAGGCTCATCGACAGCACCGTGAAGCCGATCTCCCGCGCGCCCTTCAGCGCCGCCCGCCGCGGCGACATGCCGGCGTCCACGTGGCGGGCGATGTTCTCGAGCACAACGATGGCGTCGTCGACGACAAAGCCGGTGGCGATGGTGAGCGCCATCAGCGACAGGTTGTCGAGGCTGTAGCCGGCGAGGTACATCACCGCGAAGGTGCCGATCAGCGACAACGGCACCACCACGCCGGGGATCAGCGTGGCGCGCAGCTTGCGCAAGAACAGAAAGACCACCATCACCACCAGCGCCACCGAGATCACCAGGCTGCGCTCGACCTCCTTCAGCGAGCCGCGGATGGTGGGCGTGCGGTCCATCACCACCGTGAGGTCGATGGCCGGCGAGATGCTCGCCGACAGCCGGGGCAGCAGCTCGTACACCCGGTCGACCGTCTCGATGATGTTGGCGCCGGGCTGGCGGTAGATCATCAGCAGCACCGCCGGGCGGCCGTTGGCGTAGCCGTAATTGCGCTCGTCCTGCTCGCCCTCGCGCACCCGCGCCACGTCGGAAAGATGCACCGGGCTGCCGTTCTTCCACGACACGATGAGCTGCCGGTAGTCGTCGGCCCGGCGGGCCTGGTCGTTGGCGCCCAGCTGCCAGGCGTGCCCCTCGCCCTCCAGCACGCCCTTCGGGCGGTTGGCGTTGGTGGCCACCAGGGTGGCCCGCACGTCGTCGAGGTTGAGCCGGTTGGCGGCCAGACGGTCGGGGTCGAGCTCGACGCGCACCGCCGGCAGCGAGCTGCCGCCGATGCTCACCTGCCCGACACCCTCCACCTGCGCGAGGCGCTGGGCCAGCACCGTGGAGGCGGCGTCGTACATTTGCGGCCGGGCGAGGGTGGCCGAGGTGAGCGCCACGATGAGGATGGGCGAATCGGCCGGGTTAACCTTGCGGTAGGTGGGGTTGCCCGGCAGGCTGGTGGGCAGCTGGCTGCGCGCCGCATTGATCGCCGCCTGCACCTCGCGGGCCGCGCCGTCGATGCTGCGCGAGAGGTCGAACTGCAGCGTGACGCGGGTCGAGCCGAGGGTGGAGTTGGAGGTCATCTCGGTGACCCCGGCAATCTGCCCGAGCACCCGCTCCAGCGGCCCGGCCACCGTCGCCGCCATCACCTCCGGGCTCGCCCCGGGCAGGCTGGCGGACACCGAGATGGTGGGGTATTCGACCTGCGGCAGCGGCGCCACCGGGAGCAGCCGGAAGGCGATCAGCCCCGCCAGCGCGATGGCCAGCGCCAGCAGGGTGGTGGCGACGGGGCGGAAGATGAAGACGCGGGAGAGGTTCACCCTTTCGCCCTCCAGGGCGCACACCACCACTCGCGGCTCACCGCAGGCTGATGGGGACCAGTGCCGTAGGTCGGATTAGCGCAGCGTAACCCGACATCCGCGGGTTGGCTCCGAGCGAGGCTGACCGGATGTTTTGCTGTCCGCTGATGGGGACCAGGGGCTTTCCTTTTTTTGGCCTTACATTGGCCGGGTCGCGCCCCGGCGGGCGCCCTACTTTCTTGCGTCGCCAAGAAAGTAGGCAAAGAAGCGACCCCTGCTTCACCGGTCCTTGGTTCAAGCTGCGCTTGACCCAAGGACTCCCCTGCGCTGCTCGCATCGGGCGGCCGGCGCAGAACTCGCCCGCTGCGCGGGCTCAAACAGCTGCGCCGGAAAGCCCCGCCCGCTGCTGCGCTGCTCGGCGGTTCAGAAGGGGCTTTCAGCAGACACCGAGCCTTTACTGGAGCGGCTTGTGTAATCGACGAGAGGAAAAACACTCCGGTCTTTGCCGCCTGCCCTTTGATTTTCGCTTTTCGCCTTTCGCCCTTCCGTCGCTCACACACGCCCGTCCTGCAACGCTCGGTGATTCCGGAAAGCCCCTTCCGAGCCGCTGAGCAGCGGAACAACAGGCGGGGATGTCCGGCGCAGCTGT
>JAKLLM010000282.1 GCA_023150125.1 Zoogloea sp. | reverse complement strand
CGGCTGCGCCGGGCTGCGGCTGGGCATGCAGAAGCCCGAGGTCACGGTGGCCAACATCCGCCTGCTCGACGGCAACCTGCTGGAGCAGCGCTTTTTGCTCACGCTGCGGGTGATGAACCCCAACACCAGCGAGATCGCCATCGAGGGCCTGACCTTCAAGGTGGACCTCAACGGCCAGCCCTTCGCCAAGGGCGTCGGCAACCAGCCGGTGGTCGTGCCGCGGCTGGGCGAAGCGATGGTGGAGGTCACCGCCACCACCGGCCTGGGCGGCCTCTTGCGGCAGCTCAAGGCCTTCAAGGGCCGTGAGAAGGTGGATTACCGGATCAGCGGGCGCCTCGTCACCGGCAACTTCGGTGGCATCGACTTCGACCAGACCGGCGAGGTGGAGCTGCCCAAGGGCCTGGGCGAGGCGGGTGGTGCCAAGGGCCCGGCGGAGAAGTTCTGAGCGGTGGGCCGGCGTCTTGAAGAGTTCCTGGCCGGTTGCCGTGAC
This sequence comes from Zoogloea sp., assembly GCA_023150125.1. GTDB lineage: Bacteria > Pseudomonadota > Gammaproteobacteria > Burkholderiales > Rhodocyclaceae > Zoogloea. The sequence goes on along the minus strand of JAKLLM010000282.1, from coordinate 3,907 downwards.
GAGGCGCCGCTGCAGCTCGGGGTGATCCCCTTCGGCATGCTGTACGGCATCGGCGCGCTGGCGGTGGGGATGCCGGTGTGGCTGGCCCAGCTCACCTCGATGCTGGTGTTTGCCGGGGCGGCCCAGCTGGTCATCGTGCAGATGCTGGGCGCCGCGGCGGGGGCGCTGCCGATCGGGCTGACGGCGGTGCTGCTCAACCTGCGCCACATGCTCTACAGCGCCTCGGTGGCCGAGCATGTGCGGCACCTGCCGCGGCGCTGGCGGGTGCTGCTGGCCTACCTCCTGACCGACGAGGCCTACGCGGTGGCGATCCTGCGCTACGCCCGGCCGGCGGGGCCGGGGCCGGACTTGCGCCACTGGTACTTCCTGGGCTGCGGCCTCACCCTGTGGGGCTGCTGGCAGCTGTCGACGGCGCTGGGGATCGCATTCGGGGCGCGCATTCCGCCGGAGTGGGACATCGACTTTGCGGTGCCGCTCACCTTCATTGCGCTGCTCACGCTGCTCGTCAAGGAGCGCGCCGGGCAGGCCGCGGCGCTGGTGGCGGCGCTGGCGGTGCTGGCGCTGGCCGTGCTGCCCTACCGGCTGGGCCTGGTGCTGGCGATCGTGCTGGGGCTCGTGGCCGGGGCGGCGGTGGCCCGGCGCGGGGAGGGCGGCAATGAGCGTGGCTGAGCTGGTGGCGATGCTGGCGCTGGTGGGGGCGCTCACCTTTTTGTTCCGCTACGCGATGATCGGGCTGCTTGCCGGGCGCACGCTGCCGGGCTGGCTGCACAGCCTGTGCCGCCACATCGCCCCGGCGAGCTTTGCGGCGCTGGCGGCGAGCGAGCTGTTCATCCACGCGGGGGAGGTGGCCTTCGCGCTGGCCGCGCCCAAGCCCTGGGCGGCCCTGGTGGCGGCGGTGGTGGCGTGGCGCACAGGCAATGTGCTGGCCACCATCGCGGTGGGGATGGCGGCGCTGTATCTGTTCAAGGCCTTGCTTTAGCGCTTGCCGGTGCCGGGGCTGGGCGAGGCGCCTGGGCCGCCCGTGCCGCTGCGGGGCGCGTACGCCGGTAAAACGGCCGGCTTCGGGGTTCTTTGCCGCGATGTCGGAGCTTCGAGGCTCCAGTCTTGATGCTTTTTGCAGCGATGCCGGAGCTTCTGGGCTGCTCGGTTGATGCTTTTTGCCGCGACGCTGGAGCTTCGAGGCTCCAACGTTGATGCTTTTTGCAGCGTTATCGGAGCTTCGAGGCATCGTCATTGGATGCTTTTTGCAGCGTCGCCGGACCTTCAAGGCTCCAATGTTGATGCTTTTTGCGGCAGTGGCCGGGGGGCAGGCTGCGACTGCGCTCGTCTGGGCTGCGGAATTCCAGCCTTGGCGGGCGCCTCAGACGGTGGCGAGGGCGACCTCGCGGGTGGCGCGGAGCTGGCGCAGCATGGCGGTCATCTCGTCGGCGGGCAGCGGGCGGCTGCACAGGTAGCCCTGGTAGGCGTCGCAGCGCCAGCGGCGCAGCAGGGCGAGCTGGGTTTCGGTCTCGACGCCTTCGGCGATCACCTCGAGGCGCAGGGTGTGGGCCATCGCCACGATGGTCTGGGCGATGGCGGCGTCGTCGGGCTGGGTGACGATGTCGGCGATGAAGGAGCGGTCGATCTTGAGCCGGTCGATGGGGAAGCGCTTGAGGTTGGCGAGGCTGGAGTAGCCGGTGCCGAAATCATCCACCGACAGCTGCAGGCCGAGCTTCTTGCATTCGGCGAGGACGTGGCGGGTGTGCTCGGGGTTGCCCATCACCAGGCTCTCGGTGAGTTCGAGGTCGAGGTAGGTGGGGGGCAGGCCGCTCTCGGTGAGGGCGTCCCGGATGGTGGCGAGCAGGTTGGCGTCGTCGAACTGGCGGGCCGACAGGTTGACGCCCACCGGCACCCGGCTGATGCCCTCGCGCAGCCAGGCCTTCTGCTGGCGGCAGGCCTCCCGCAGCACCCACGCGCCGATCGGCACGATGAGGCCGCATTCTTCGGCGATCGGGATGAACTTGTCGGGCGGCACCATGCTGCCGTCGGGCTGGCGCCAGCGCAGGAGCGCCTCCATGCCGATCAGCTCGCCCGACAGGGTGTCGACCTGGGGCTGGTAGTAGAGGGCCAGCTGGCGGGCCTCGAAGGCCTGGCGCAGGCGGCTCTCGAGCTCGAGGCGCTCGCTGTAGCGCCCGGACAGGCCGTGGTCGAAGAAGCGGGCCTGGTTGCGGCCGCGCTCCTTGGCCAGGTACATGGCGGCGTCGGCGTTCTTGACGAGGGTGTCGCCGTCGGCACCGTCGTGGGGGTAGAGGGCGATGCCGACGCTGAGGGTGAGGGTGAACTGGCGGCCGGCCAGCTCGAAGGGGCGGGCGACGCTGGCCAGCAGGCGCTCGGCGGCGTCTTCGGGGCGGTAGGTCTCGTCGAGGTCGGCGAGCACGATGACGAACTCGTCGCCGCCGGTGCGGGCCACCAGGTCGCCGTCGCGCACGCCGTCGCGCAGGCGCTGCGCCACGGCCAGCAGCAGCTGGTCGCCGGCCACGTGGCCGAGGGTGTCGTTGACGTACTTGAAGTGGTCGAGGTCGGTGACCAGCACGGCCACCCGGCGGTGGCGCGCCTTGGCGGCGGCGAGCACGTCGGCGAGGTGGCGGTTGAGCAGGCTGCGGTTGGGCAGCGAGGTGAGGTTGTCGTAGTGGGCGAGGTGGCGGATCCGGCTCTCGGCGTCGAGGCGCTGGGTGATGTCGGCGATGATGCCGAGGTAGCCGCGCACCTGGCCCTGGGCTTCGCGCACGATGGAGACCGACAGGCTGGCGGGGAGCAGGCTGCCGTCGCTGCGGCGCATGTGGACTTCGGCGGTCTGGCTCTCGGTGCCGTCGGGCAGCTTGATGAGGCCGGCGGTGTTGGCTTCGAGCTTCCAGCGGCCGGCGTCCTCGTCGGGGTGGAGGATCTGCGGGGTGGCCTTGCCGATGAGGTCGGCGGCGCGGTAGCCGAAGAGGCGCTCGGCGGCGGGGTTCATGACGCGGATGATGCCTTCGGCGTCGGTGTAGATCACCGCGTATTCGGCGCAGTCGAGGATCGCCCGCTGCAGGCTGGTGGTGTCGCGCAGCAGGCGCTCGGCGCGGGAGTGCTCCTCGACTTCGCTGGCGAGGCGCCGGTTGGCGTCGGCGAGGGCGTGGATGTATTCGCCGAGGGCGTCGTTGGCTTCGGAGAGGGCGAGGGTCTTTTCGTCCACCTGGCGGCGCACGGCGTCGGCGCGGCTCTGAACGGTGTGCTGGATGGCGGCGGCCAGCAGGGTGAGCAGCAGCCCGCCGACGAGCCAGCGGCCTGAGCCGGTGTCGAGCAGCGCGCCGCCGCTGGCCGCGGTGGGGCTGGCGATGAGGAGCCAGCGGCGCTGGGCGAGGCTGATCCCGTCGGCGTAGCCCTCCGCGCCGGGCGGGGCGGGGCTGCTGAACAGCGGGCGGGGTTCGTCGGTGGCGTCTATCACCTCGAGGGCCAGGCGCGGGGCGCCGAGGCCTTCGTCGGGGGCGAAGCCGAGCTGGAGCAGGGTGTCGACGCCGACCTCGATGAAGGCGAAGTCGCGGGTGGCGGCGTCCCGCCGCGCGCCGGGCAGGGGGCTGAGGATCACGAAGCCCAGCTGCGGGCCGGTGCCGCCGCTGCCGGTAAGCGGGTAGGCCGGGCTGGCGAGGGCCTTGTCGCCGGCAGCGGCAAGGGTTTCGTGCAGCACCGCGGCAGGGGCCTGCAGGGGGCCGCTGATGCCGGGAGCGGCGTCGCTGGCGCGCACGCCGATGCCTTGGCCGGGGCCGCGGCGCAGGATGCCGAGGCGCAGGATCTCGGGGTGGCGGGCAAACATCGGGCCGAGCCGGCCGGACAGTCCGCCTGCGCCGGCCTCGAGGCGCAGGCGGCCGAGCATGTCGGCCTGCTGTAGCAGGCC
>JAKLLM010000281.1 GCA_023150125.1 Zoogloea sp. | reverse complement strand
TGCAGCACGAAGGCCCCCGCTACAACGCCTTCAACCTCTTCGTCTCCGACGGAAACACGCTGGGCCTCTACGAAAGCGAGAGCGGCAACTCTCGGCTCCTCGAACCCGGCGTGCACGCCCTCTCCAACCACCTGCTCGACACGCCCTGGCCCAAGGTGCGGGCCGGCAAGGCGCGCCTGTTCCGGGCGCTCCAGGCCCTGCCCGACGACACCCCGCTCATCGAGCTGCTGCGGGACGACCGCCCTGCGCCCGACGCCGAACTCCCCCGCACCGGCGTCAGCCTGGCCTGGGAGCGGATGCTGTCGAGCGCCTTCATCCGCGCCCCCGGCTACGGCACCCGCTGCTCCACCGTGGTTCGCCGCGACCGCCACGGCTGGACCCACATCCAGGAATCCACCTGGAGCGAGGTCGGCCGCGAAACCGGCCGGGTGGTCGAAAGCTTCCAGCGCACCCGGGCCTGAGCCGGCGACGTCCCCGGGCAGACGCCTATAATCCAAGACTTGGCCGTTTTCACCTCCAGCGCAGCAGATCCGCATGACCGCCCCAGCCCGTTCCTTCCCGTCCCTGCTCCCGTCCTTCGCCCCCTTCACCCAGGCCCGGCCCGGCCAGCGCCTCGATCTGCCCGCCCTCGCCGGCTCGGCCGACGCCCTGGCGATCGCCCAGCTGGCCCACCAGGCCGGCAACGGCCGCATGCTGGTCGTCGTCACCGCCAACCCGCTCGATGCCCAGCGCCTCTCCGACGAGATCGCCTGGCTCGCCCCGGGGCTGCGCACCCACCTGCTGCCCGACTGGGAGACCCTGCCCTACGACAGCTTCTCGCCCCACCAGGATCTGATCTCCGAGCGCCTCTCGTCGCTCTACGCCATCAGCCGCGGCGAGGCCGACATCGCCCTGGTGCCGGCCTCCACGGCCCTCTACCGGCTGGCGCCGCCGGCCTTCCTGGCGGCCTACACCTTCTTCCTCAAGCAGGGCAGCAAGCTGGATGTAGACGGTCTGCGCCGCCAGATGACCGTGGCCGGTTACGCCCACGTCACCCAGGTGATGTCGCCGGGCGAATACAGCGTGCGCGGCGGCTTGGTGGACCTCTTCCCGATGGGCGCCGCCCTGCCCTACCGCATCGACCTCTTCGACGACGAGATCGAGAGCATCAAGACCTTCGACCCGGACACCCAGCGCACGGTGTTCCCGGTGCGTGACGTGCGCCTCCTGCCGGCCCGCGAGTTCCCGATGGACGAAGCCGGCCGCACGCGCTTCCGCGGCCGCTTCCGCGAGACCTTCGAGGGCGACCCGTCCCGCTGCACGGTGTACAAGGACGTCTCCAACGGCATCGCCCCGGCGGGCATCGAGTACTACCTGCCGCTGTTCTTCGACGAGACCGCCACGCTCTTCGACTACCTGCCCGACAGCAGCGCGATCCTGCTGCATCGCGACGTACCGGCCGCCATCGAGGCCTTCTGGAAGGACGCCCGCAGCCGCCACCAGCTGCTGGGTGGCGACAAGACCCGGCCGATCATGGCGCCGGACCAGCTCTTCCTGTCGGAGGAAGCCTTCTTCGTCGCCCTCAAGCAGCGGCCCCGCCTGGCCCTGCCGGCCGGCGCCACCGGCGGCCCCGCCGAGGCGCTGCCCGACGTGTCCGTCGAACGCAAGGCGAGCGACCCGCTCCACCGCTTCAAGGCCTTCTGCACAGGCTTCCCCGGGCGCGTGCTGGTGCTCGCCGAATCCGCCGGCCGGCAGCAGACCATCGCCGAATACTTCGCCGAGTACGCCCTCAAGCCCGCGGCCAGCGCCGACTTCGACGCCTTCGTGGCGGGCGACAGCCGGCTCGCCCTCGGCACCGGCCCACTTGCCGCCGGCTTCATTCTGGCCGACGCCGGCCTCGCCGTCGTCACCGAATCCGAGCTCTACGCTGCCACCGCCCGCAGCCGCACCCGCCGCGACAGCCGCAAGGCGGCCACGATGGAAGGCTGGCTGCGCGACCTGTCCGAGCTCAAGCCCGGCGACCCGGTGGTGCACTCCAGCCACGGCATCGGCCGCTACATGGGCCTGGTGCACATGGACCTGGGCGAAGGCCAGACCGAGTTCCTGCACCTCGAATACGCCAACGGCGACAAGCTCTACGTGCCGGTCTCGCAGCTGCACGTGATCACCCGCTACGCCGGCGCCGACCCGGAGGCGGTGCACCTGCACACCCTGGGCTCCGGCCAGTGGGAGAAGGCCAAGAAGAAGGCCGCCCAGCAGGTGCGCGACACCGCCGCCGAGCTGCTGGCGCTCTACGCCCAGCGCGCCGCCCGCAAGGGCCACCAGTTCGACTTCAAGCAGCACGACCTGGAAGCCTTCGCCGACGGCTTCGGCTTCGAGGAGACCCCCGACCAGATGGCCGCCATCGAGGCCGTGGTGGCCGACATGAAGTCCGGCCGCCCGATGGATCGCCTGGTGTGCGGCGACGTGGGCTTCGGCAAGACCGAGGTCGCGCTGCGCGCTGCCTTCATCGCGGTGGCCGACGGCAAGCAGGTGGTCGTGCTGTGCCCCACCACGCTGCTCGCCGAGCAGCACTACCAGACCTTCGCCGACCGCTTCGCCGACTGGCCGATCAAGGTGGCCGAGCTGTCGCGCTTCAAGAGCGCCAAGGAGCAGGCCGAGGCCATCAAGCAGCTGGGCGAAGGCAAGGTCGACATCCTGATCGGCACCCACCGGCTGCTCCAGAAGGACGTCACCTTCAAGCGCCTGGGCCTCGTCATCATCGACGAGGAGCACCGTTTCGGCGTGCGCCAGAAGGAGGCGCTCAAGGCCCTGCGCAGCGAGGTGGACATCCTCACCCTCACCGCCACGCCGATCCCCCGCACGCTGGGGCTGGCGCTCGAGGGCCTGCGCGAGTTCTCGGTGATCGCCACCGCGCCGCAGAAGCGCCTCGCCATCAAGACCTTCGTGCAGCGCTACAGCAAGGGCATCGTGCGCGAGGCGGTGATCCGCGAATTCAAGCGCGGCGGGCAGGTGTACTTTTTGCACAACGAGGTCGAGACCATCGAGAACATGCGCGAGGCGCTCGAAGAGCTGCTGCCCGAGGCGCGCATCGTCATCGGTCACGGCCAGCTGCCGGAACGCGAACTCGAGCGCGTGATGCGCGACTTCACCACGCAGAAGGCCAACCTGCTGCTGTGCACGACCATCATCGAGACCGGCATCAACATCCCGACCGCCAACACCATCATCATCAACCGGGCCGACCGCTTCGGCCTGGCCCAGCTGCACCAGCTGCGCGGCCGGGTCGGGCGTTCTCACCACCAGGCCTACGCCTACCTGCTCACCGACGCCCACGCCAAGCCCACCGCCCAGGCCCAGAAGCGCCTGGAGGCGATCACGATGATGGAGGAGCTCGGCTCCGGCTTCTACCTGGCGATGCAGGATCTCGAGATCCGCGGCGCCGGCGAGGTGCTCGGCGAGAACCAGTCCGGCGAGATCCAGCAGGTCGGCGTCAGCCTGTACACCGAGATGCTCAAGCGCGCGGTGCGCGACCTGCAGCGCGGCAAGGAGCCCGACCTCAGCCAGCCGCTCGAGGTGGTTTCGGAGATCAAGCTCCACGCCCCGGCCCTGCTCCCCAACGACTACTGCAGCGACGTGCAGGAGCGCCTCACCCTCTACAAGCGCCTGGCCAACTGCGAGAGCGAGGACGAACTCCAGGCCCTGCAGGAAGAGCTCATCGACCGCTTCGGCGAGATGCCCGCGCAGACCCGGACGCTCCTCGAAACCCACCGCCTGCGCATGCTGGTCAAGCCCTACGGCGTTGCCAAGATGGAGGCTTCGGAGAGCCAGATCAGCGTGCAGTTCGACGCCAGCGCGCCGATCGACCCGATGAAGATCATCACGCTGATCCAGAAGGACAAACACACCAAGATGTCCGGCCCGGACAAGCTCGTCCGCAAGATCGCCACCCCCGACCTGAAGGCCCGGGTTGCCGCGGTAAAGGCGCTTCTCGACGCCGTGAAGGCTTGAGCCGCCGGGCGCCACCTAGCCGGCTGCGCCCTGGCTCAGCATCCTCGCCAGCAGGCGGCGCACCACGGCCGGCTCGAAGGGTTTGTCGCAGATGCCCGACACGCCGGCCTCCTCCACTGCGGCAAGGCGCCCCTGGTCGGTTTCGCTGGTCACCATCAGGATAGGCACGCTGCGCTGCCAGCTGCGGCTGCGCACGTACTCGACGAGCTCGCGACCATCCATCTCGGGCATGTTGTAGTCGGTGACGACGAGGTCGACCATCGTCTCCTCCATCAGCACAGCCGCCTCCTTGCCGTCGGCGGCCTCGATGATGTGGCGGATGCCCAGGTTCTCCAGCACCCGGCGCATGAAACGCCGGGCGTTTGCGCTGTCGTCCACCAGCAGCACCCGCAGCACCTCCAGATCGAACTGATTGTCGAAACTGTAATCGGGCGACAGGTAATCCAGCGTGGCATTGATCGCCAGCG
>JAKLLM010000280.1 GCA_023150125.1 Zoogloea sp. | reverse complement strand
CAATTCACTCGCCGGCTCATCATCCGGGTCTTGCTGCACCAGCTTGCCCCGCACCGCCAGCTCCAGAATCAGCCCGCGCAGCTTTTTAATCCCCCCCGGTGCCGAGGCCAGCAGCGGCAGATGTTCGCTCAACACGACGCTCACGCCTTGCCCTCCAGCGCGGCGGCCAGCACGGCCTTCAACTGGTCGCGGGTGGCGGCGATGCGCTGCTGCAGTTGGGCGTAGTCGGCCAGCAGTTCGTCCGGGTCGTGGCTTACCTGATCCGGGCTGTGCGGGTTCTTGATGTCGAGGTTGTAGTTGCGCGCCTTGATGTCGTCGGCTGAGACCTTCCAGGCGAATTCGTTCTCCACCCGATTGCCCCACCAGGCCTTTTCCACCTCGAATTCCTCGATGCGCATCGGGCGGGTCTTGGAATAGTTCTTGTAGCCGGCGGGGTAGGGGTGCTCGTAGAACCAGGTCTCGGTGGTCGGTGTGCCCTTGGTGAAGAAGAGCAGGTTGGTCTTGATGCCGGTGTAGGGGTTGAAGACGCCATTGGGCAGGCGGACGACGGTGTGCAGGTTGCAGGTTTCCAGCAGCTGCTCCTTGATGCGCGTCTTGATGCCTTCGCCGAACAGCGTACCGTCGGGCAGGACCACGGCAGCGCGGCCGCCGTCCTTGAGCAGATGCATGATCAGCACCAGGAACAGGTCGGCGGTTTCGCGGGTGCGGAAGTTGGCCGGGAAGTTGTTCTCGATGCCGTCTTCTTCCATGCCGCCGAAGGGCGGGTTGGTGACGATCACATCCACGCGGTCTCGCGGGCCATAGTCGCGCAGCGGGCGCGACAGGGTGTTGTCGTGGCGGACGTTGGTCGGCACGTCGATGCCGTGCAGGATCATGTTGGTGGTGCACAGCAGGTGCGGCAGCGGCTTCTTCTCGACGCCGTAGATCGACGCCTGCAGCTGCTGCTCCTGCTCGACGGTCTTCACATGGTGCTTGCGCACGTACTCGATGGCGCAGGTGAGGAAGCCGCCGGTGCCGCAGGCCGGGTCCATGATCTTCTCGCCGAGCTGCGGGGCCACCATGTCGACCATGAACTGGGTGACCGGGCGCGGGGTGTAGTACTCGCCGGCATTGCCCGCGTTTTGCAGGTCGCGCAGGATCTGCTCGTAGAGGTCGCCGAACAGGTGGCGGTCCTGGGCCTTGTTGAAGTCCACACCCTCGACGATCTTGTTGATCACCTGCCGCATCAGGTGGCCGGACTTCATGTAGTTGTAGGCGTCCTCGAAGACGCTGCGGATCACGTAGCCGCGCTTGTCGCTACCGGCGGGTGTCAGATCCTTGAGGGACGGGAAGAGCTGGTTGTTGATGAAGTCGAGCAGCTCGTCGCCGGTCATGCCCTCGGGGTTGGCGGCCCAGTTGCGCCAGCGGAAGGGTTCGGGAATCGGCGAGCGGTAGTCGTCGTCGAGCAGCTCGTACTCGGTTTCCTTGTCGTCGTAGATCTTGAGGAAGAACATCCAGACCAGCTGGCCGATGCGCTGCGCGTCGCCATCGACGCCGACATCCTTACGCATGATGTCCTGGATGGATTTGATGGTGGTGCTGATGGACATGGAGACTTACCGCTTAAGCGTACAGTTGTTGTTCTAGCTCTTGCACCGCCTGCAGATAAGCGGGTTTGCCGCCGAAGGATTTGATCAGTTCCGGCGCGGTGCCGAGGCGGCTGAAAGGATCGAGGGTCAGGATTTTAATGTCTTCAATGCTCTCGATGCCCTCGTCGGCGTACTTTTCCAGCAGCGCATCCAGCACGGCACGGGCCTTGTCACCGTACTTGGTGAAGGCATCGCGCTTCTTGACCTGCTCGGCGCGCTCCTTGCGCGACAACGCGGGTCTGTCGAAGGCGACGTGGCAGATCAGGTCGAAGGGGTCAAAGGTCTTGCCGGACTTCTTTTCAACTTCCTCGGCCAGCGCTTCGAGCAGAATGCCCTGGCTCGCAAGCTCCTCGAAGAGGGCCTGCTTCTTGTCGGTGGCGTTCCAGCGGCGCAGGAAGGCGTCGAGCGAGGCGAACTCCTTGTGCACCGCCTTGCGGGTGTAGTCCTTGAGCGATTCGGTGATGAGCTTGCCATCCGGGCCGTAGTACTGCACGCGCTCGGCAACCACATAGACGGGCACCTCGCCGCCGACCACGTACTTGACGCGCCCTTCGCCCTCGGGGCCGTCACCACCGAAGGGGGGCAGCCCGGTATCGTCACCGCCATCGCCGCCACCGGGAGGGGCCTGCTCTTCATCTTCGGGCTCGTCGGGCGGCACCGGCGGATCATTCTCACCGGGCTCGTAGATCTGCACCGGATCGCCATCGAAGGCCGGGTCGGCAAACAGCTCGGTGGCCTTCTTGAAATCCATGATGGTGAACCAGAACTTGTCGTAGTCCTCGTTGATGCGGGTGCCACGGCCGATGATCTGCTTGAACTCAGTCATCGACTGGATGCGCTGGTCGAGCACCACGAGCTTGCAGGTCTGGGCATCGACGCCGGTCGTCATCAGCTTGCTGGTGGTGGCGATCACCGGGTAGCGGCTTTCCGGGTCGATGAAGTTGTCGAGCTCGGCCTTGCCTTCCTGCTCGTCGCCGGTAATCCGCATCACGTACTTGCGGTTCTCCTTGACGCGCTGCGGGTTGAGATTGACCAGGGCCTGGCGCATCCGCTCTGCGTGGTCGATGTCGTCGCAGAAGACGATAGTCTTGGCGTAGGGGTCGGTGGCGGCCAGATACTCGGTGATCTTGCGGGCGACCAGCTCCGTGCGCTTTTCAAGGACAAGCACCCGGTCCATGTCCTTCTGGTTGTAGATGCGGTCCTCGATCAGCCTGCCGTTCTTGTCGAGCTGCCCCTTGGCTGGCCGCCAGCCCTGCAGGTCCTTGTCGATATCGATGCGGACGACCTTGTAGGGTGCGAGAAAGCCGTCGTCGATGCCCTGCTTGAGCGAATACGTATAAACCGGCTCGCCGAAGTAGTGGATGTTCGATACTTCCTTGGTTTCCTTGGGCGTCGCGGTGAGGCCGATCTGGGTGGCGCCGGAGAAGTAGCCCAGGATTTCGCGCCAGGCGGAATCCTCGGCAGCGCTGCCCCGGTGACACTCGTCGATGATGATCAGGTCGAAGAAATCCGGCGAGAACTGCCGGTAGATGTTTTTCTCTTCTTCGTTGCCGGTGACGGCCTGGTATAGCGACAGATAGATCTCGTAGGCCTTGTTGGCCTGGCGCTTCTCGATCTTGGTCATGGCCGGACCAAAGGGCTTGAAGTCGTTGCTGCGGGTCTGATCGACGAGGATGTTGCGGTCGGCGAGGAACAGGATGCGTTTCTTGATCTTCGACTTCCACAGGCGCCAGATGATCTGGAAGGCGGTGTAGGTCTTGCCGGTGCCGGTGGCCATGACCAGCAGGATGCGGTCCTGCCCGCGGGCGACGGCCTCGACGGTGCGGTTGACGGCGGTGACCTGGTAGTAGCGAGGAACCCGGCCGGAGCCGTCGTCGTAATACGGGGTTTCGACGGTGGCGAGCGCATCCCCCGCCAGCCCCTTCCAGGCGCAGTAGCGTTGCCACAGCTCGGCCGGCGAGGGGAAGTCGGCCAGCGCCAGCTCGGTTTCGGTGGCGGCCGCGTTGCCGCTGCGGTCGTGGAACAGGAAGCCGCTGCCGTTGCTGGCAAAGACGAAGGGGATGTCGAGGGTTTCGGCGTAGTCGAGGCCCTGCTGCATGCCGGCGCCAAGACTATGCGTTTGATCCTTTGCCTCGATCAGGGCAATCGGCTGGTTGGGCTTGTAGTAGAGCACGTAGTCCGCGCGCTTCCCCTTGCCCCGGCTGTGCAGCTTGCCGCGAACGATGATGCGGCCTTTGGTGAAGCTGACTTCCTCGCGGATCTGGGTTTGCAGGTTCCAGCCGGCCGACACCAGGGCCGGGGTGATGAATTTGCTGCAGACGTCGCGTTCGGAAAGCTTGGACATGGCCGCTCGTTTGGGGTGCAGGACAATGCGGGAATGATAAGGGAATTGAATGCGCGAAGAGCGGCCCGCGCAGGGCCTGTCATGAGCGGTGAAGACATAAAAGGGGCCCTGCGACCCTCGAATGCCCCACGCTGGGGCATCGAAGGGTATCCCTCATGCCTTTCTTGCCCCGATCTGGCCCAAGAATGCCCCAACTCGGGGCATGAAAGGGTATGCCTCAACCTTCCGTTGGTTCGCGCCGGACCTCGGATGCCCCGATTTTGGGCATGAAAGGGATGGCGGATACCCTTCGCTGGGTCCCGGCGACCCTCGTGAGGGTGCCGGCGGGGCATCGATGGGTATCCAAGACCCTCACGAGGGCCGCTGGCACCCTTTGTTGACGGCGGCGGGGGAGAGGCCGGCTGGCGCGCGGGCAAGCCTGCCCGGGCGGGCGCCGGCCGGGTGGAGGCGTCAGGCTTCGGAGGGCTTCTTGACGATGCGCGGGCGGCGGGCGGGGTAGGCGTCCTTCAGCGCGCTGA
>JAKLLM010000279.1 GCA_023150125.1 Zoogloea sp. | reverse complement strand
GGGTCAGGTCGCGGGTGACCGAGGCCGGGTGGGCCAGGAGGGCGACCCGCTAGCCGGCCAGCGGGCGGCGCAGTTCGGGGTCGGCGAGCAGACGGTCGAGACCGAATCGGATCATGGGTTGGGCACTCTCAAGGCAAGGGCCAGGCCCTCGCGGTGGTGGAAATCGGGCTTGCCGGCGGGGTGGCGCAGCGACCAGTAGGAATGACGGCCGCCCACCGCCTCGACCACCGCGGTGAGGCCTGCACACAGCTCGCCGGGCGGCAGATGGTGGACGTCCAGCCGCACCGCCAGTTCGAGCGTGTCGCCGGCGCAGTGCACGGTGATCTGCGGCGCCGGCAGCACGGGCGAAACGACCCGCTCACGGTAGCCGGCAAAGTCGAAGCGCATCCACTGCCCGTTGGGCGAGAAGTTGAACTCGCGGTAGGCCGCCTCGCCCGGCGTGCCCACAAAGGCCTCGAAGCAGGTGTGGGCCCACAGGCGCTCCGGCGGCAGGGCGGTGGCGGCGTCGGGGATGCGCAGCGCGGCAAGCTCGCCGCTGAGGCGCCAGACCAGCGCCAGCCCGCCGTCGGGCAGCACCCGGGCGCCGGCCACGAGGGCGCGCACCGCGGGCTCCGGCGAGTCGGGGTGGCAGACCAGGGCGAGATCGGCAGAGGCGGGCATCGGCGGCAAGTCGGGCGGGTATCGAACAGGATCGGACAGGCCGGCAGTTTAGCGGGCTTTGTGCAACGCGTTAAACTCCTGCCCATGTCCAACGCACCCCGCCTGCGCAGCCTGCGCGACCGCCTGCGCCAGATCGCCCTGTTCGAGGTCGGCGGCCTGCTGCTGATCACCCCGCCCTTCGTGTGGCTGAGCGGCCAGCCGGCCCTGCCGTCCCTCGGCCTGCTGGCGATCCTGGCGCTGATCGCCGCGGTCTGGAACGGCCTCTTCAACACCGCCTTCGACTGGGCCGAGGGCCGCCTCACCGGCCGCCCCGCCGACCGCCGCCCGGTGCGCCTGCGGGCCGTGCACGCCGTCCTCTTTGAAGGTGGCCTGCTGCTGCTCACGCTGCCGGTGATCGTGCTGTGGACCGGCCTCGGCTGGTGGCCGGCCCTCCTCGCCGACCTCGGCCTCGCCGCCGCCTACGTGGCCTACGCCTTCGTGTTCAACATCGCCTACGACCGGCTCTTCCCGATCGGCGCCGCCGCCAACCCCTGATCCCCTGGAGAAACCCATGCCCACCACCACCCTCGTCATCACCGGCATGCAGTCCGACGACTGCCTGCGCACCGTCATGAACGCCATCCAGGACCTGCCCTGCATCGGCTACGTGGACGTCTCGATGGCCACCGGCGAAGCCACCATCGAGCACACCCCGATGGTCTCGGAGGGCGACATCCGCGCCGCCATCGAGGGCGCCGGCTTTCCGACGAAATAGGGGCGCGCGGCTATAATCCCGGCCTCGTGCCCTCCCCGCCAGGATTCCCCGTGTCCGACCGCCTCAAAGTCACCGCCCAATACCTCCTCCCCAAGCAGGCGCTCACCGTGCTGGCCGGCAAGCTGGCCGGCGCCCGGGCCGGGGGCCTGACGACAAGCGTGATCCGCTGGTTCGTGGGCCGCTACGGGGTGAACATGGCCGAGGCCGCCAACCCCGACATCGCCAGCTACCCCAGCTTCAACGAGTTCTTCACCCGCCCGCTCAAGCCCGGCGCCCGCCCGCTGGCCGACGCCGGCTACATCTGCCCGGTCGACGGGGCGATCAGCCAGTTCGGCCGCATCGAGCGCGACCAGATCTTCCAGGCCAAGGGCCACAGCTACTCCACCCACGCCCTGGTCGGCGGCGACCGCGACCTGGCGATCCAGTTTCAGGACGGCGAGTTCGCCACCCTCTACCTCAGCCCGCGCGACTACCACCGCATCCACATGCCCTGCGACGGCCGCCTGACGCGGATGATCTACATCCCCGGCGACCTGTTCTCGGTGAACCCCGTCACCGCCCGCGGCGTGCCCGGCCTGTTCGCCCGCAACGAGCGTGTGGTGTGCGTCTTCGAGAACGACGACGGCCCCTTCGTGCTCACCCTGGTGGGCGCCACCATCGTCGGCAGCATGGCCACCGTGTGGCACGGCCAGGTCAACCCGCCGCGGCCGGGCACCATCAAGGAATGGGACTACGCCCCCGGCGAGGTCACGCTCAAGAAGGGCGACGAGATGGGCCGCTTCCTGCTCGGCTCGACGGTGGTGATGCTCTTCCCCAAGGGCCGCCTGCGTTTCACCGAAGCGTGGGCACCCGCCCGCCCCATCCGCATGGGCGAGGCGATGGGCAGCCGGCTGATGGCGGGCTGACCCTGCACCGCCGGGCCCCAGCCCGGCCCCCACCGACACCTGCCCCGGAGGCCCCATGCGCCCGCTGCCGCTGATCGTCATCGCCCAGCTCTTCGGCACCTCCCTGTGGTTCTCGGCCAACGCCGCCGGCAGCGACCTGATGGCCGCCTGGGCCCTCCAGCCGGCCGACCTGGGCCGGCTCACCAACGCCGTGCAGCTGGGCTTCATCCTCGGCACCCTGGGCTTCTCCCTCACCGGCCTGGCCGACCGCTTTGCGGCCAGCCGCATCTTTGCCGTCTGCGCGGTGCTCGGCGCCGCCGCCAACGCCGCCTTCGCGCTGCTGGCCGGCGGCCTCGACAGCGCCCTGCCGCTGCGCTTCGCGGTCGGGCTGGCGCTGGCCGGGGTGTACCCGCTGGGCATGAAGCTGGTCGTCGGCTGGGTGCCGGAGCAGGCCGGCGCGGCGCTGGCCTGGCTGGTCGGCATGCTCACCCTCGGCACCGCGCTGCCCCACGGGGTGCGCTTCCTCGACACCGGCTGGGGCTGGCAGGCCACCGTGCTGGTGTCGTCGGGGCTGGCCCTGCTGGCCGCCGCGCTGATCGCCCGGCTCGGCGACGGGCCCCACCTCAAGCGCAAGGCCGGCACCCCGCCGCTGCGCCTCGGCCGCGTCGTGATGGCCTTCGCCGACCCGCGCTTCCGCGCCTCGGCGCTGGGCTACTTCGGCCACCAGTGGGAGCTCTACGCCTTCTGGACCCTCGTGCCGCTGCTGGTCGGCCAGGTGGCCGGCGGCGCGGTGTCGGGGCCGGCCTTCGCGGTCATCGGCATCGGCGCCCTGGGCTGCGTGGCCGGCGGCTACCTCAGCCGGCGCATCGGCAGCGCCCGGGTGGCGGCCCTCGCGCTGGCCACCTCGGCCGCCTGCTGCGCCGTCTACCCGCTGCTGGCCGGCGGGGCCGAATGGCTGCTCGGTGCGCTGATGCTGCTGTGGGGCGCCAGCGTGGTGGCCGACTCGCCCCACTTCTCGGCCATGTCGGCCAAGGCCTGCCCGCCGGAGATCGTCGGCAGCGCGCTGGCCTTCCAGAACGCCATCGGCTTCGCCATCACGATGGCCTCCATCGCCCTCGTCACCCGCGCCTGGCCCACCGCCCACGAACAGGTGGCGTGGATCCTGCTGCCCGGGCCGCTGCTCGGCCTCGCCGCCCTGTGGCCGCTGTGGAAGCCCGGCGCCCCGCCCGCCAACACACCATGATCCCGATCCGCTACGTCGAACCCGTCTTCCGCCCGCCCTCCGAGGCGCAGTCGCTGATCCTGCCCGTCACCGACGGCTGCTCGTGGAACCACTGCACCTTCTGCGAGATGTACACCGCACCCCAGAAGGCCTTCCGCGCCCGCAGCGAGGACGAGGTGCTGGACAGCATCCGCCGCACCGGCGCCCTCTACGGCAGCCAGCTCCGCCGCGTCTTCCTGGCCGACGGCGACGCGCTGGTGCTGCCCACCCGGCGCCTGCTCGCCATCCTCGACGCAATCCGCCAGCACATGCCCACGGTGCGCCGCGTCTCCAGCTACTGCCTGGCCCGCAACCTCAAGAAGAAGAGCGTCGCCGAACTCACCCAGCTGCGCGAGGCCGGCCTCACGATGGCCTATCTGGGCGCCGAATCCGGCGACGACGAGGTGCTCGCCAAGGTGAGCAAGGGCGAAACCTTCGACACCACCCGCGACGCCCTCGACAAGCTCGGCGCGGCCGGCATCACCCGCTCGGTGATGATCCTCAACGGCCTCGGCGGCCAGCTGCTCAGCGCCCAGCACGCCGACAACTCCGCCCGCCTCGCCAACGCCACCCAGCCCGAATACCTGTCCACGCTGGTGGTCAGCTTCCCCCAGGGCGAAGCGCGCTTCCGCGCCGGCTTCCCGGGCTGGGAGCCCCTCGACCAGCACGGGCTGTTCGTCGAGATGGAGCGCTTTTTGTTGCAGCTCGAACTCCGCAAGACCATCTTCCGCTCCGATCACGCCAGCAACATCCTGGTGCTGAAGGGCACCCTCGGCGCCGACAAGGCGCGGCTGCTGGAACAGGTGCGCCAGGCCATCGCCACGCCGGAGGCGGCGCCGCTGCGGCCGGCGTGGGCGCGGGGGCTGTAGCGGGCGGCCCGGATGGCCCGCAGCCGGGCCTGACAGCGCTTCTATCCTTACAGGGGTTGAAAC
>JAKLLM010000278.1 GCA_023150125.1 Zoogloea sp. | reverse complement strand
TGAGGAACTGCCCGGGCGTCGAGATGGACGGGAACCACGACGGCGTCCCCTGCGAGAAGCAGTGGTGCGTGGGCGGGTAGCGTGGGGAGTGGGGAGTGGGGAGTGGGCCCACTTCCCACTCCCTATTTCCTACTCCCCCCTTGCGTCAGCCGCCCGCCTTGCGGCGCACCGCCTCGACGTAGGCGAGGGCGTCGAGGGGGGCTTTGTCGCGCTGGGCGCGCCAGATGGTTTCGCCGAGGGCTTCGAGCACGTCGTGGAGCGCGGCGTGGCGGTCGCCGTGGCGGGCCTGGCATTGCTCGAAGGCTTCGCGGAGGCCGGGGGGCTGGTTGATGGAGAGCTGCTCTTCGATGGCGAGGTGCAGCGAGAGGTGCAGGAAGGGGTTGACCTGGCCGTCCTCGGGGCTGAAGTCCTTGTGCACGCCGTCCGGGTCTTCGAGCAGGGGGTGGTACTCGGGGTGGTGGGCGACGAGGTCGGCGGCGATGACCTCGAGCTGGGTGAGGACTTCGCGGTTCTTGTGCTTGTTCCAGGCACTGATGAAGAACTGGCGGGCCTGGTCGCGGGAGGGGTCGAACATTTTTTGGGTAGTGGGTAATGGGGAGTGGGTAGTGGGGGCGGTGCTGATGCTGTTTGCCCCCCCGATTTTCGATTTCGCGGATTTTGGGGAGTGGGAGGTGTGGAGTAGGAGGTGGAGGGGCGGCGGCGGCGGTTTTCCCACTTCCCATCACCTATTACCCACTCCCCACTACCCTTTAAAGAGGCACAGATCCCGGATGATGCACTCGCCGCACTTGGGCTTGCGGGCGACGCACACGTAGCGGCCGTGGAGGATGAGCCAGTGGTGGGCGTCGCGCAGGTATTCCTTGGGGATGCGCCGGAGCAGCCGCTTCTCGACTTCGACGACGTCCTTGCCGGGGGCGAGGCCGGTGCGGTTGGCGAGGCGGAAGATGTGGGTGTCGACGGCCATCGTGGGCTCGCCGAAGATGGTGTTGAGGACCACGTTGGCGGTCTTGCGGCCGACGCCGGGCAGGGCCTCAAGGGCTGCGCGATCGTTGGGCACTTCGCCGCCGTGGCGCTCGATGAGCTGGCGGGCGAGCAGCGCGGTGTTCCTGGCCTTGTTGCGGTAGAGGCCGATGGTCTTGATCTGTTCGGCGATGCCGGCCTCGCCGAGGTCCATCATGGCCTCGGGCGTCGGGGCGAGGGCGAACAGCCTGCGGGTGGCGATGTTGACGCCCTTGTCGGTGGACTGGGCCGACAGCACCACGGCCACCAGGAGCTGGAAGGGGCTGGCGTATTCGAGCTCGGTGGTGGGGTGGGGGTTGGCGTCGCGGAGGCGGCGGAAGACTTCGGCCACCGCGGCGAGGCGCATGTCGGCCATCAGGCGGGCTCGGCGGGGGCTGCGGGTTCGGTGGGCGTGGCCGGCGGGTTGGCGCGGAGGCGGGCCTGCTTGCGGGCCTCGATCCAGTTGCGGCCGGCGATCAGGCAGCCCAGCGCGATGAAGGCGCCGGGGGGCAGGATGGCGATCAGGAAGCCGGGGTAGCCGTCGCCGAACAGCACGATGGGCTGGGCGCCGGGGATGAGCATGTCGATGCCCGACAGCAGGGTGCCGCTGCCCACCACCTCGCGCATGGCGCCGAGCACGGCCAGCACCAGGGTGAGGCCGATGCCCATCGCGATGCCATCGACGGTCGAGCCGCCGGGCTCGTTCTTGGCGGCGAAGGCTTCGACCCGGGCCAGCACGATGCAGTTGGTGACGATCAGCGGGATGAAGATGCCGAGCACCAGGTAGAGCTCGTGGAGGTAGGCGTTGAAGGCGAGGTCGACCACCGTGACGAGGGCCGCGATGATCAGGATGAACACCGGGATGCGGATCTCGTAGGGGATGAAGTTGCGCAGCGCGGCGATGACGAGGTTGGACATGGCCATCACGAGGATGGTGGCGAGGCCCAGGCTGACCGCGTTGACGATGTTGGTGCTGATGGCCAGGATGGGGCATAGGCCGAGGATCTGCACGACCCCGGTGTTCTGCTTCCAGATGCCGTTCCAGGCGATCTCGCGATAGGCTTGGGTGTCCATGGGAGGGCTCCGTCAGAGGCTGCTGCCGCTGGGGGCGGCGAACAGGCGGTTCTGGTTGTCGGCGGCGTAGCGGGCGGCGCGGGCCACGGCGTTGGTGACGGCGCGGGCGCTGATGGTGGCGCCGGTGTGGTAGGCGATGTCGCCGCCGTCCTTCTTGACCTTGCACTGGGGCAGCCGGGCGGCTTCGAGGCCGGTGAACTGCGTGATCCAGGGCGACTTCTTATCCTTGTCTTTCTTGGGGTCGATGTAGTCGCCGAGGCCGGGGGTTTCGCGCTGGCTGACGGCGCGCACGCCGGACACGCTGCCGTCGGCGCGCACCGCGACGATCAGGTCGATGCGGCCGCTGTAGCCGTCGGGGGCGCTGGCTTCGAGGATCAGCGCGGTGGGCTCGCCGGCCTTGCGGGCGCGGTATACCCGGCCGCCTTCGGTGAGGCCGAGCTCGCGGGTGGGGCCGAGCACGCCGTAGTCGTCGAGGAGTGCGTTGTCGTAGCTGGCGGGGGGCAGCACCTCGGAGATGAGCTTCATCTTCTCCTCGGCGGCGGAGGCGTCGATCTGGGGCTTGGTGGCGCTGTAGGTAAAGGCCATCAGGGCAGTGAACACGACGGTGAAGGCCACCATCACGCTGCCGGTGCGGGCCGAGAGGCCGAGGGCGGTGGGTTCGCTCATGGCGTCAGTCCTTCTTGTGGCCGAAGACCGGGGCCTGGGTCTTCATGTCGATCAGCGGTACGCAGATGTTCATCAGCAGGGTGGCGAAGGCGACGCCGTCGGGGTAGGCGCCGAAGCTGCGGATGACCCAGGTGAGTACGCCGGCGCCGGCCGCGAAGATCAGCTTGCCCTTGGCCGTGGTGGCGCCGGAGACCGGGTCGGTGAGGATGAAGAAGGCGCCGAGCATGGCGCCGCCGCTGGCCAGGTGGAACAGCGGCGAGGCGAAGCCTTCGGGGCGGACGCCCCACAGCACCAGCGCGCTGGCAAACAGCGCGCCGCAGAAGGCCACCGGGATGTGCCAGGTGATGATGCGGCGCTGGATCAGCCACAGGCCGCCCGCGAGGTAGCCGAGGGCCACCCATTCGCCACCCTTGCCGCCGAGCCAGCCGAAGGCCGGGCCGTCCATGAGCTGGGCGGCGCGCAGGCCGTGGAGCTCGGAGTCCGGGTTGGCGGCGCTGCGCAGCGCGGTGCGCAGGGCGTCGAGGGGGGTGGCGCCGGTGATCGCGTCGACCTCGCGCAGGCCACCGAAGATGAGCTGGAGCTGGGTGGGGAAGTCGAGCTGGCCGGCGGCGGGCCACTGGGACATCAGCGCCGGGTAGGCGACGATCATCAGGCAGAAGGCGCCCATCGCCGGGTTGAAGGGGTTCTGGCCGAGGCCGCCGTAGAGCTGCTTGATGACCACCACGGCCAGCAGGGTGCCGGTGACGGTGAGCCACCAGGGCACGATGGGCGGGAAGCTGAGGGCGATCAGCCAGGCGGTGACGACGGCCGACAGATCGGTGAGGAAGAGCGCCTTGGGCTTGCCGCGGATGGCCAGCATGGCGGCCTCGCCGGCCAGGGCGGCGGCGCTGGCGAGGGCGATCTGGACCAGGATGCCGGGGCCGAAGAACCACACGTAGGCGGCGATGCCGGGGAGGAGGGCGAGCAGCACCTGGAGCATGACGCTCTGGACGCTGGCCGCCTTGCGGACGAAGGGTGAGTTGTTCATGGGGGCGGGGGCGAGGGGTCAGGCACCCGGGGCGCCAGGGGCGGGCGGGGTGGCCTCGGCGGTGGCTTCGGCGGCTTTCGCGGCGGACGCGCGGCGGGCGTCGATGGCGGCCATCTCGGCCTGGATCTCGGGGGCGGCGACCTCGGTGTTCTTGGGGGCGGCCTGGGCTTTTTGCTGGCGGGCCTTTTCCATGGCGGCTTCGATCAGGGCGCGCTTGGCGTCGTCGCCGCCGGGCTTGGCGGCAGCGGGGGCTGCGGCTGCGCCGGCCGCTGCAGGGGCAGCGTCGCCGGCGACCTTCTCGCGGGTGGCGGCAGCCTTGGCGGCGAGCTTCTCGGCTTTTTCCTGCTTCTCGCGTTCCTGGCGGAAATTCTTGAATTCGAAGCGGTCGCGGGCGGTGTCGGCCGCGTCCTTGTCACGCTCGCGGGCCCAGATCTCGCTCTTGGAGAAGCGGAAGTAGTCGACCAGCGGGATGTGGGACGGGCACACGAAGCTGCAGCAGCCGCATTCGATGCAGTCGAAGATGTGGTATTCCTGGGCCTTGCCGAAGTTCTTCGAGCGCGAGTGCCAGTACATCTCGAAGGGGGCGAGGTCGGCCGGGCAGGCCTTGGCGCACTCGCCGCAGCGGATGCACGGCATCTCGGGCGGCGGCGGCGGGAAGAGGGCCGGGCTGCCGACCAGGATGCAGTTGGTGGCCTTGACCACCGGGACGTCGAAGGCCGGCATGCGCACGCCCATCATCGGGCCGCCCA
>JAKLLM010000277.1 GCA_023150125.1 Zoogloea sp. | reverse complement strand
CAGATTGACGGCAACCGCTTCCTCCGGAGCGTTTGCTTGAAGCCGAGATTGCCGGTATCTGCCAGCGGGTCTTTGGTTGATGTGTTGGGTTAATGCGCCCGTAGCTCAGTTGGATAGAGTACTTGGCTACGAACCAAGGGGTCGTGGGTTCGAATCCTGCCGGGCGCGCCAGACAAGCAAGAAAGGGACTGCAGAAATGCAGTCCCTTTCTTGCTTTTGCGCGTCCGCCGAGTACCTGCAAGCCCTGGCCGTCGCGGGCGCGGCTTGCGTGCGGGGAGGTGGCATGGCGATGAATCGCGGCGGCAGCCTGGCCGGATTTGCGCGCGATCAAAGCCTCCAGGCTGAGAATCAATATCATTGTCAGCCTGATCGGAGAGTGATGATGTCTGGACAGCTGCGTCGCTGCTGCCTTCTGCTGTGCTGTCTGCCGGGCCTGGCGTGGGCCGACCCGGAGATCATGGTCCACGAGGGTGACCTCGCCGACCGGGGCGAGCTGGTCGCCACGCTCCATGTGAACACGACCCTCAAGGGCCGTCGGACGGCCGACGAGCGCGTGTGGCCGGTGCATCGGCTGACCTACCTGATGGCCGAGTTCGCGACGGGGCTCGCGCCGGGCTGGGAGGCGGGCGTTCATCTGCCGGTGATGCGCAGTGGCGTGGATGGCCCGAACTCCAACAACGGGGCCTGGGGCGGCTCGGCGATCATGTTCCGCTTGAAGCACATCCGCGAGGCGGGGCGCTGGTTCTACGGTTTCAACGCCGAATACGACGTCAACGCCAGCCGTTACGTGAGCGAGCCCCGCAGCGCCGAGTTTCGCGGCATCGTCGGCTACGACGCCGAGCGCTTCCGCGTCACGGCCAATCCGCACCTGATCTGGGGCTGGGGCCGTTCGGGTGCCGAGCGCTCGCCCGATCTCAACCTCGACCTCAAAGCCCTCCACAAGGCCGGGGAGCGCCTGGCCTGGGGCGTGGAGGCCTACACCGACGGCGGCAGGGTGAATCGTCTGCGGCCGGGGGAGGGCGACCGGACGGTCTATCTGGTGGCCGAGTTCGAGACCGCGGTGGGCGCGCTTCACGTCGGCATCGGCCAGGGCTTCAAGGAGACCCCGGAGCGCTACCTGCTGAAGAGCGTGTGGTCGGCGAGCTTCTGAGGCGTGCCGGGGGCGGGCTGCGGTGGCAGACTCCGGTCTGTGGCGGTGCTGTCTTCATGCAAGGTGGCCGGGCTTGCCCGGCAGAAGGGTGGATGTGCCCCTGATCGGCATTCCTTTCATGGCGCTCGGGGTGGCTGGCGTGCTGCTGGCGCTGTCCCTGTCCGGCGTCGGGCTTGCCGTGGCGCTGGCCGTGGCGGCCCTGCTGCTGGCCCTCGGGCTGAAGGGCGGCCGGCACATCATCGAGAGGCGGCGCGCCGAGCGCCTGCAGCGCTTTGCTTTTCCGCCAGGGCCCGCACAGAAGGTGAGGCAGACTTACCCCCATCTGGACGAGCGTCAGGTGGCCATGGTGATGGCCGGCCTGCGCGACTACTTCTCGATCGTCCAGTCTGCCGGGCGGCAGATGGTGGCGATGCCGAGCCAGGCGGTGGATGTGGCCTGGCACGAGTTCATCCTGTTCACCCGCGGCTACCAGGCCTTCTGCAGCGCCGTGCTGGGGCGTTTCCTGCACCACACGCCGGCCGAGCACATGGGCTCAGGCGAGATGGGCCGCGCGGGGCTGCGCAGGGCGTGGCTGCATGCCTGCCGCCAGGAGGGGATCGACCCGAAGCAGCCCGATCGGCTGCCGCGGCTGTTTGCCATCGATGCGCTGCTGGCGATCCCGGACGGCTTTCGCTATGACCTGGACTGTGCCCGCAGGGACGGCACGGCGGGCGGTGCGGATTCGTTCTGCGCGTCGGACTTTGGCTGCGGGACGTCGGGCTGTGGCGGCGACGGCGGGGACGCGGGGGATGGTGGCGACGGCGGAGGTGGCTGCGGGGGCGACTGACGCCGGCCTTGCCGGTTCTCGCCCGCAGCCATGGGAGCCTGCCCGGGCCGTGCGCGGGCGAGGCTGCGGGGGCTTACAGGAAGCGGTCGAGCATCTTCTTGCTGACCGGGTCGAGGGCGTAGCGGTCGCGGATCAGAAAGTTGATTCCGCGGCTGTCGGCGATCAGCAGGGCCGGGCGAACGAGGCGGCGGATGTCCTCCTCGCCCTTCAGCACCATCGTGGTGGGGCCGCGGTCGGTGTCGATCTCCCAGGTGCTGGGCGTGGCGAAGCTGGAGACGCTGCGGATGCGCTGGATCACCGGCATGAACTCGCGGCCGGCGAGGTCGTTCTCGAGGGCCTGGCGGGATTCGGGCGACAGGCCGTCGATGCGCTCGACCCAGGCGAGCTCGTCGCCGTCGGGGCTGACGAGGCCGATGCCCTCGGTGGGCGCGGCGATGGGGAAGGAGCGCACCGGCGTGACCGGGTGGGCGGCGCCGTCGGAATCGATGAGGACGAGCTGGCCGAAGGCGTTGTGTTCGAGCTTGATGGCGGCTTGGGACATGGCGTGGTGCTCAGGCGTTGGCGTGTTCGCGGTGCAGCGGGACGCGCGGTTGTTCCTTGGGGTCGCCGTCGTCGAGTTTGCGCGACTGGGCTTCATAGAGCCGGAAGTAGGCGCCCTGTTTTTCCATCAGGGCCTCGTGGTTGCCGATCTCGACGATCTGGCCGCGGTCGAGGACGACCAGCCGGTCGGCCTTGCGCAGCGTGGACAGGCGGTGGGCGATGGCGATGGTGGTGCGGCCGCGGATGAGGTTCTCGAGCGCAGCCTGGATCTCCATTTCGGTCTCGGTGTCGACGGCCGAGGTGGCTTCGTCGAGGATCAGGATGCGCGGGTCGATGAGCAGCGCGCGGGCGATGCTGATGCGCTGGCGCTCGCCGCCCGACAGGGCCTGGCCGCGCTCGCCGACCAGCGAATCGTAGCCGTGGGGCAGGCGCATGATGAAGTCGTGGGCGTGGGCCGCGCGGGCCGCGGCGATGATCTCCTCGCGGCTGGCGTCGGGCTTGCCGTAGGCGATGTTCTCGGCGATGGTGCCGAAGAACAGGAAGGGTTCCTGGAGCACCAGGCCGATGTTGCGGCGGTATTCGGACACCGGCACCGCGCGCACATCGACGCCCTCGATGCGGATCGAGCCGTCGGTCACGTCGTAGAAGCGGCAGATGAGGTTGACCAGGGTGCTCTTGCCGGAGCCCGAATGGCCGACGAGGCCGATCATCTCGCCGGCCTTGATGTTGAGGTCGACGCCCTTGAGGATGGTGCGGTTGCCGTGGCGGAAGCCGACCTTGCGGCATTCGATGGCGCCGGTGACCGGGGGCAGGTGCTGGGGCTTGGTGGGCTCGGGCACGCTGGAGACGTGGTCGAGGATGTCGAAGATGCGCTTGGCGCCGGCAGCGGCCTTCTGGGTGAAGGACACGATGCGGCTCATCGAATCCAGCCGGGTGTAGAAGCGCGAGATGTAGGTGAGGAAGGCCGTGAGCACACCCACGGTGATCGACTTGCCCGCCACCAGCCAGATGCCGAAGCCCCACACGATGAGCAGCCCGACTTCGGTGGCCAGCGTGACGGTGGGCGAGAACACCGACCAGATCCGGTTGACCCGGTCGTTCACCTGCAGGTTGCGCAGGTTGGCGTCGCGGAAGCGGTTGACCTCGCGCTTCTCCTGGGCGAAGGCCTTGACCACGCGGATGCCGGGGATGGTGTCGGCGAGCACGCTGGTGACCTCCGACCACACCCGGTCGACCTGCTCGAAGCCGTAGCGCAGGCGGTCGCGCACCGCGTGGATCAGCCACGCGATGAAGGGCAGCGGCACCAGCGTGACGAGGGCCAGCCAGGGGTTGATCGAGATGAGGATCGCCGCCGTCATGGTGATCATCAGCACGTCGGTGGCGAAGTCGAGCAGCTGTAGCGACAGGAACAGCGTGATCCGGTCGGTCTCTGCGCCGATCCGCGACATCAGGTCACCGGTGCGCTTGCCGCCGAAGTATTCGAGGGACAGGCCCTGCAGGTGCTCGTAGGTGGTGATGCGCAGGTCGGCGCCGATGCGCTCGCTGGCCAGCGCCAATATGTACGTTTTGGCCCAGCCCAGGCTCCACGCCACCAGCGCGGCGGCGAACAGCCCGCCGAGCAGCATCGTGACCTTGTGGGTGTCGATGGGCACGCCGTTCTGGAAGGGGATCAGCACCTCGTCCATCAGCGGCATGGTGAGGTAGGGCGGCACCAGGGTGGCGCCGGTGGACAGCAGCGTGAGGATGAAGCCGGCCAGCAGCTGGCCCTTGTAGGGCCTGGCGAAGCGCCACAGGCGCAGCAGCGTCCAGGTGGACGGCGGGGTGTGGATCTCGCGGGCGCAGGTGGGGCATTCGTCGGTGCCCGCCGGCAGCGGCGCGTCGCAGGTGGGGCAGGTGAGGGGCTCGGGCGGCGTGGGTTCGCGGCCCGCCAGCACGCATTCGAGCTGGGCGTGGAAGCGGTCGGCGAGGTTGCGGGCGGCCGGGTCTTGGGCCTGGTCGCGGTGGCGCAGCTGCATGGTGTCCCGGTAGGGCCACGACTGCCAGTCTTGCGCGGCCTCGTCCCAGGCCATCAGGCGGCTGTTGGTGAGGGCGACGAGGCCCGGGCGGAACTGCAGGCGCTTGTCCAGGTCGAGGCTGAGGCTGGCGAGCACCTTCTCGCCGCTGGCGAGGGCCTTGTCGAGGGAGGCGCGCCAGGTTTCGGGAACGGCGGGGCCGAGGTAGTCGCTGTAGGCGCCCGACATGGCGGACGCACTGCCAGCCGTGGCGGCCGACGGGGAAGCAGAGTGGGAATTCATTTCGATGGACGCGATTGGGCCACAGGAAAGGGCTTGCGTGAGGCAGAATTGCGGTCGAAGTTTACTGACTCGTTACAAGCGCGTATACCCAGTGTGGGCCGGAATGCCCGGCTCGCGGAATATTTTTTTCGCAGGTAATCCTGGCCCGGCCCGGCTGCGTTAAGCCCGGATCCAGAGTCCGCCGTGAAGCGCACAGACATCAGGCCAGCCCATTCCACACCCTTGCCCATGACTAACAAAACGATCGATTTCCTCAAAGTGCTCCACCTGCGGGGACCGAACATCTGGACCTACCGGTCCGTCCTCGAAGCGTGGGTCGACATCCACGATCTGGAAGATTGCCCGTCCAACGTCATCCCCGGCCTGCCCGACCGGCTCACCGCCATGCTGCCGACGCTCATCGAGCACCGCTGCAGCATCGGCGAGCGGGGCGGCTTCGTGAAGCGCCTGCATGACGGCACCTGGCCCGGGCACATCCTCGAGCACGTCACCCTCGAGCTGCAGAACCTCGCCGGCATCCCGGGCGGTTTCGGCAAGGCCCGCGAGACGTCCGAGCGTGGCGTATACAAGGTGGTCATCCGGGCCTGGCAGAAGGAGGTGTCGGTGGCCGCCCTGCACATGGGCCGCGACCTGCTGATGGCCGCCATCGAAGATCGTCCCTACGACGTGGATGCCGCCGTCGCCAAGCTGCGCGACCTGATCGACGACTACATGCTGGGCCCCAGCACCCGCTGCATCGTCGAGGCCGCCGCCGACAAGCAGCGCCGCATCCCCTACATCCGCCTGCTGGCCGAGGGCAACCTCGTGCAGCTGGGCTACGGCGCCCGCCAGCGCCGCATCTGGACGGCCGAGACCGACCGCACCCCGGCCATCGCCGAGGGGATCGCCGGCGAGAAAGACCTCACCAAGTCGCTGCTGGCCTCCTGCGGCGTGCCGGTGCCGGAGGGCGAGGTCGTCGCCAGCATCGAGGAAGCCATCGCCGCGGCCGAGGACATCGGCTACCCGGTGGTGGTCAAGCCCACCGACGGCAACCACGCCCGCGGTGTGTTCGTTAACGTGATGAGCCCCGAGGAAGTCGCCGCGGCCTTCCCGCTGGCCGCCGCCGAGGGCTCCGAGGTGATGGTCGAGCGCTTCATCAAGGGCACCGAGCACCGCATCCTGGTGGTCGGCGGCAAGATGGTCGCCGCCAACATGGGCGAGGCCGTGTCGGTCAAGGGCGACGGCAAATCCACCATCGACGAGCTCATCGACAGCCAGATCAACACCGACCCGCGCCGCGGCGTCGAGCACGAGTTCCCGCTGTATGTGATCAGCCTCGACCGCTTCCCGGCCGCCAAGATGGAAGTCGAGCGCCAGGGCTTCACCGGCAGCTCGGTGCCCGAAAAAGGCCAGGAGGTGATGATCGTCCGCACCAGCAACATGGCCTTCGACGTCACCGACGAGGTGCGCCCCGACACCGCCGAGCTGGCCTGCCTGGCCGCGCGCATCGTCGGCCTCGACATCGCCGGCATCGACCTGGTCTGCGAGGACATCTCCAAGCCCCTCGATGTGCAGCGCGGTGCCATCGTCGAGGTCAACGCCGGCCCCGGCCTGCTGATGCACATCAAGCCGGCCGTCGGCCAGCCGCGCCCGGTGGGCGAGGCGATCGTCGATCACCTCTTCGCGAAGGACGAAGACTCCCGCATCCCGGTGGTCGGCGTGACCGGCAGCCGCGGCAAGACGCCGGTGGCCCGCCTCATCGCCCACCTGTCGCGCCTGTCGGGCCAATACACCGGCCTGGCCTGCAGCGAGGGCGTGTTCCTCGACGGCCGCCAGGTGGAAACCCCCGAGGGTACCAACTGGGACGCCGCCGAGCGGGTGCTGATGAACCGCTCCGTCGAGGCCGCGGTCTTCGAGAACAGCTGCCGCGACATCCTCGCCGATGGCACCGTGTACGACCGCTGCAGCGTCGGCGTGGTCACCAACATCGACCCCGAGCTGCACTTCGGCGAGTTCTACATCGATTCGCCCGAAAAGGTCTGGAACGTCTTCCGCACCCAGATCGACCTCGTGCTCTCCAGCGGCGTCGCGGTGCTCAACGCCGAAGACCCGGCGGTGGTCGAGATGG
>JAKLLM010000276.1 GCA_023150125.1 Zoogloea sp. | reverse complement strand
GGCGAACGTCGCCCTGCAGCGCGAGCGCACCATCGTGCGGGCCGAGAAAAACCGCGTCGCCCAAGCGATTTACGCCCTCGCCCTCAAGTCGCCCAACCCTGACTTCTGGCTGCCGATCAACCCTGACGAGGCCAAGGCCATGAAGCCGGCGGAGCGCCAGAAGATCGCCGACGAGCTGGTATCGCTGGGGCTCGACCCGGCCGACGCGCAGAGCTTCGCGCGGGAGCCGGTGGAGCGCTACATCAACCCGGCTACCGGCCTGGTTGCGGAGCGGATCAATCCGACCTTGCGCGGCCGCGACAATGTGCTTTCCGTCCGGGTCCATGGGCGGGATCGCTTCGTGTTCTTCAACCACCGGGACGAGCGGGCGCAGCGGATGGCGGGGGCGCTGAAGAACCTCGACGCCGACCAGCTGGGCCGGCTGCTTCAGGTGTCCTCGAAGATCACCCGATGGTTTGCCGCGGTGAATACCCAGTACAACCCGATCTTCGGCATCGTCAATGCCCTGCGCGACGGGCAAGCGGCCTTGCTGCAGCTCTCGACCACGCCCATTCGTGGCGACGAGAAGAAGGTGTTGGCCGGGGCGCTGCCGGCGATGCGCGGCATCTATGCCGCCCTGCGTGCCGAGCGCACGGGGGAGGCCGCCCCGACCGATGAATGGGCGCGCCTCTTCGAGGACTTCCAGAAGGCCGGCGGGCAGACGGGATTCCGCGACCAGTTCGCGAACAGCCAAGCCCGGGCCGAGGCCCTGCGGCGGGAGCTTGACCCGGCGGCCTGGATGGATGGCCCGCTCGGGAAGATCTTCACCGCCGATGGGGCGCTGAAGGTGCCGGCCGAGGTGGCGCAGAAGAAGGCCGAGGGCCTCTTTGGGTGGCTGTCCGACTACAACGACATGATGGAGAACGGGTTTCGACTGGCCGCCTACAAGGCGGCGCTTGATCGTGGCCTATCGAAGCAGAAGGCCGCCAGCCTCGCCAAGAACCTGACGGTGAATTTCAACCGCAAGGGGCAGGTGGCGACTCAGGCCGGCGCCCTGTACGCCTTCTTCAACGCCTCGATGCAGGGCTCTGCCCGCATGCTGCAGACCCTGAACGGACCCATCGGCCGGAAGATCATCGGCGGCGGGCTGGCGCTGGGCGTGCTGCAGGCGCTGGTGTTGGCCGGCGCCGGCTTCGATGACGACGACCCGCCCGAGTTTGTGCGCGAGCGCTCCATCGTCATCCCCCTGGCGGATGGCAAATACCTTTCGGTTCCGCTGCCTCTCGGTTACCACGTCATCCCGGGCATGAGCCGGATTGCAACGGAGTGGGCCATCGGGGGATTCAAGGACACCCCCAAGCGAATCGCCGACATCCTGGGCATGCTGGCCGACACCTTCAACCCGATCGGCAACGCCGGCCTTTCGATGCAGACCCTGGCGCCGACGGCGCTCGACCCGCTGGCGGCCCTGGCCGAGAACCGGGACTGGACCGGCAAGCCCATCGCCCGCGAGGACATGAGCGGCCTTCACCCGACCCCGGGCCACACCCGGGCGAGGGACACCGCCAGCGCATTGAGCAAGGCCGTTGCCTATTGGGCAAACCTGGCGAGCGGCGGCACCGCCTACAAGCCGGGCTTCTTCTCGCCGACCCCGGATCAGATCGACTACCTCATTGGGCAGGTAACGGGGGGCGTTGGCCGCGAGGCGCTGAAGGCGGAGCAGACCGTCACGAGCATGATGACCGGCGAGGAACTGCCGGCGCACAAGGTGCCCTTGCTGGGCCGCTTCTACGGCGACACCACCGGGCAGGCCAGCGAGGGCGCGCGCTTCTACGCAAACCTGAAGGCCCTCAACCTGCACCGGGCCGAGATCCAGGGCCGGCGCAAGGACGGCGGCGACGTGGCAGGCTACCTTGCCGAGCACCCGGTGGCCCGGCTTGGCATGGGCGGCCCGCTGAGGGTCGAGAGCGAGATCCGCAAGCTCCGCGAGACGAAGAGCGACGCCGTGAAGGGCGGGCAAACGGCGCGGGTGAAGATGATCGATGCGCGCATCACGTCCGTGATGAAGCGGTTCAATGAGCGGGTGGCCGCGTTGGAAGGGGGGCTTGAATGACGACGCTTGATCTACGGGGCGCCGCGGCGCTGATGAAGGTGAATCCTCGAACCGTTGAGGCGATGGCGCGAGACGGGCGACTGCCGGCCGCCAAGATCGGCCGGGCCTACGTGCTAATGGAGCGGGATGTTCTGGCCTTCATCGAGCGGCAGATTACCGCGCAGACAGCCGCACGGGGCGAGGGCAAGCCCACCGGGGGCGCCCGCCGGGGTGGGGCCGGGCGCCGGGCCGAAACCCACCCGCTCAGGTAGCGGGCACAGCTTGAAAGGAAAACGGGGTGATCGTGAGCAAAGAGCAGATCGAACAGGGCCGGGCGGCACTCGCCAAGCTGACGCCGGCAGAGCGGCAGAAGCTGGTGAAGTCGCTGGCGGTGATGCACAGCCGCAAGGCGAAGCGGGCGGAGCGGGAAGCCGAGGGCGCCCGAAATAATCAGCAAGGGGCTTGACGACCGCATGATGCCCAGCTGATACTTCGAGCGCCCCTGAGACAACAGGGGCCGGGCGTAGGAACCCGGATAGCTCAGGCCGATGAGGCCGCGCAAGACGCGGCTTTTTCACGTCGGCAGCATGGTGACGCCTGTTCATTGGCGGGCCGTGCGGGGCAGCCGCGAGGCTGGCCGGACCCTGAGCCCGGTATTCCTACCCCCGCACGGTTCCGCCGCCCCCGTAGGAAGGGGCCGCGGAGAACATCACCGCAAGCTCAGGAGCACAGCATGCCCCAGACCGACACCGGCACCACCGCAACCACCCAGCGCGCCCCCAGCTCTCCCATCTACTTCGCCCCGCCGGCTTTCTGCCTGCGGGCAACCGAGCGCATCCAGACGCCGCGCCGCGTCATCCTGCCCGGCGAACTGCTTCACATTGATCCGACGATTCGGCCCGCCGAAGGCCGCATGGTGCTGGTGGGTGATCGCCTGGAGCTGTGGGCGGGTCAAGACGATGCGCGGGGCGTGCTGGTGGCCGTCATGACCTTCGAGGACGACGAAACCGAAGGGGGTGCAGCATGAGCACCAACAACACCGCCGCGTCCGCCAAGCGCAAGCCGCGCAAACCCAAACTCGACCCGCGCCTGACCTTCGTCACGGGGTTTGAGGCAACCAAGCCACCCATCATTTCAAACGGTCGGGGAGTTTGGCTCCACCTGGCCGCGGCCGATGGCGCGATCCTTGATGAAGAACTGGCCAAGGCGTCGGAGCTGCCTAGGGTGTGTGGACATTCACGCAGCCCAAATGACAGCGGCGCATAGACAGATGAACGACGCAAAGCGGGATGCGAGCTTGTCGTAGCGGGTTGCGATGCGCCGAAACTGTTTGACGCGGCAAAACCAGCGTTCGACCAGATTGCGGCTGCGGTAAAGGTGCTTGTCGAGGGGCCTCGGATGTTTGCGCGTGGGGTGAGAGGGAATGACGGTCGTCACGCCGCGTTCGTGCAAGGGGTCGATCAGATGGGCGGCATCGTAAGCCGTGTCGGCCATGACGATCTGCACCGGTAGCCCCTCGAGCAGATCCGCAGCCCGTTTGACATCGCCGGCTTGTCCCGGCGTCAGTTCAAAGCGGGCCAGATGCCCAAGCCCCTCGACCAGTGCGTGGATCTTGGTGCTCAGTCCCCCGCGTGAGCGCCCGAGCGCCTGCTCCCCCTTTTTTTGGGTGCGCCTGCGGCATGTTGATGGGCGCGAACGATGGTCGTGTCCAGGAAAACCTCCTCAAAATCCGAATCCTGGGCCAGCGTCGCAAACACCCGTGCCCACACGCCCGAATCAGACCATCGCGCAAAACGCCGGAATACCGAGTTCCAGAGACCGAACTCCTCGGGCAAGTCCCGCCAGGGGCTCCCCGTCCGGGCAATCCACAGGACGGCCTCGACGAAACGACGGTTATCCTCCGCACTGCGGCCTCGGTCTCCCACCTTACCCGGGAGCATCCCTTCGATTCGTGCCCATTGATCATCCCGCAACCACATCCGTGCCATGCCTATCGTGACCCAAAAGAGAGGATGTAAACAGAAATCAGCCTTTGTGAACAGCCCCTTGAGCAAGTGCTAGGTTTAAATGTCCACAGACTCTAGCCATCTGTTCCGTTCGAAAAGGCAGGTGCGCGAAGATCTTCGCCTCGCCCGGCGCCTGGACGGCAGATGTAACGTCGTGACCTTCGGTATCGAATCCGCAAAGCTGGACGTTGGCTTTCAGGATTTCATGAAAGGGCTCATGGCCGATCGCCAGCTCTCCCTGGTTGCCAATGAGAGGGGGCGTTCCGAATGAGCACCCCGGCCCGCCTGATCCTCTACCGCGCTCTGCGCCGCGTCGCCGGCCCCGTGCTGGACTTCGCCTGGGGACCTGTCAAAACCGGCTATCCAGGCCACCCCAAACCGCCTCGAGCTTAAGGGCTCCCACAACCATCCCGCCCGCGTGGCGGGTTTTTCGTTCTCAGAGAGCGTCACGAAGGAAGGGTTGCA
>JAKLLM010000275.1 GCA_023150125.1 Zoogloea sp. | reverse complement strand
CTTCGGCAAGGACGCCGACTTTGCGCCGAAGCGGGTGCATGTGGTGGGCGCCGGGGTGATGGGGGGCGACATTGCCGCCGAATGCGCCCTGCGCGGCATGATCGTGACCCTGCAGGACCAGAGCATCGAGCGCATCGCGCCGGCCATCGCCCGCGCCGCCAAGCGCTTCGAGCGCAAGTTCCGTGGCCAGCCTCGGGAAGTCCGCTTCGCCCTCGATCGCCTGATCCCCGACCCCGCCGGGCACGGCGTGGCCCAGGCCGACGTGGTGATCGAGGCGATCTTCGAGAACCTGGACGCCAAGCGCGCGCTGCTCGCCGACGTCGAGCGGCGCGCCCGGCCCGACGCGCTGCTGGCCTCCAACACCTCCAGCCTGCGCATCGCCGACATCGCTGCGGCGCTCGCCGACCCGGCCCGGCTGGTGGGGGTGCATTTCTTCAACCCGGTGGCGATGATGCCGCTGGTCGAGGTGGTGCGCACCGCGGCCACTGGCGACGAGGCCTTCCGGCGCGCCGCGGCCTTCGTGCGCAAGCTCGACAAGCTGCCGCTGCCGGTGCGCGACGAGCCCGGCTTCCTGGTCAACGCGGTGCTCGGGCCCTATATGTACGAGGCCCTGCGCTGCGTGGACGAGGGCATCGCGCCGGAGGCCATCGACGCGGCGCTCAGCGCCTTCGGCATGCCGATGGGGCCGATCGAGCTGGTGGACACCGTGGGGCTCGACATCGCCGTGGCGGCGGGCAAGGCCCTCGCCGGGGCCGACGCGGTGCTGCCCAGGGCCCTCGCCGACAAGGTGGCTGCCGGCCAGCTCGGCAAGAAGAGCGGGCAGGGCTTTTACCGCTGGGAGGCCGGCAAGGCGCAGAGGGCTGCCGCGCCGCGGGTGCCGGACGGCCTGGCGCGGCGCATCCTGGCGCCGCTGCTGGCCGCCACCGAAAATTGTGTGGCCAAAGGCGTGGTCGATGATGCCGATCTGGCCGACGCCGGGGTTATATTCGGAACCGGCTTTGCACCCTTCACGGGCGGGCCGCTCAACTATTCCCGCAGCGCTGGGGCCGCGGGCCATTGAGATTCACTGCCAGGAGGCGTTTTGCCCTCCTGGCCCCGGATTCGCCTGGGGTTCGGCGCACCCCGTGGCCAATAAATACTACAACCGCGCCAAACACGAGGAGACACCCATGAAGATGAAAACCATCGCCCGCCTGATGCCCTTGCTGGCCATCGGACTCGCCAGCGGCCAGGCTTCCGCCGCCGGCTTCCAGCTGCTCGAGCAGAACGCCAGCGGCATCGGCAACGCCTACGCCGGCTCGGCTGCGGTGGCCGAGAACGCCAGCACGATCTTCTTCAACCCGGCGGGGATGACCAAGCTGAAGGACAGGGAGATCTCGGTGGGTTTCTCCGCGGTGCGGCCGACCTTCAAGTTCGACAACCGCGGCTCGAGCGTGGGGGCGCTGGGCGCGGCGGGTGAGGGCGGTGACGCGGGGAGCTGGGCCTTCGTTCCCAACGGCTACCTGTCGTGGGCGATCGCCAAGGATGTGTATGCCGGCATCGGTTTCGGCGCACCCTTCGGCCTCGTGACCGAGTACGACAACCCCTGGCTCGGCGGCGCCCAGGCGCTGAAGTTCGACATCAAGACCTACAACATCAATCCGAGCATCGCCCTGAAGGCCACCGAGATGGTGTCGATCGGCGCCGGCATCAGCATCCAGCGCATGGAGGTCGAGTACAGCCGGCTGGCCGCGGTGGCATCGCCGGCCCTCGCGTCGACCAAGGCGACCCTCTCGGCGGGCGACACCAGCTGGGGCTGGAATGTGGGCGCGCTGTTCACCCTCAGCCCGGCCACCAAGGTGGGCGTTTCGTACCGCTCCAAGATCCGCCACACCCTCGAGGGCGACCTGAGCGTGAGCGGCCCGGCGCAGAACGCCAATGCCGCCTTGACCTCGGGCAGCGCGAAGGCCTTCGTCGAGTTGCCCGACACCTTCATCCTGTCGGTGGCCCAGCAGCTCAACGATCGCTGGGAGCTGCTGGGTGACGCTTCCTGGACGGGCTGGAGCAGCATCGACAAGGTCGACATCGTGCGCACCTCGGGCGCCCTCAGCGGGCGCACGGTGCAGACCCTCGACACGGCCTTCCGCGATTCCTGGCGCTATGCCCTGGGTGCCAACTACCGCCTCAATGAAACGGTGAAGCTGAAGTTCGGTGTCGCCTACGACCAGACGCCGGTGCCGGATGTCGCCCATCGCCTGGTGTCCCTGCCCGACGCCAACCGCACCTGGCTGACCACCGGCGCCCAGATCAAGCTGGACAAGGCCTCTGTCGTGGATCTGGGGGCGGCTTACATCCAGGTCTCCGAGAACCACATCGACAACAACCAGACCGCCCTCGGGCGTGGCCAGGTGAAGGGTGTCTTCGACGCCCGCGTGTGGATCCTCGGCGCCCAGTACTCGATGGCCTTCTGAACCCCGCCTGCGTGTGTCGGGGCGCGGCCGCCCCGGCGCGGCGGCGCAGGAGGCCGTTGCAGCACCCATAACAAATCAGGCCCCCCGGGCCGAGAGCTAAGGAGAAACGCGTGAGCAGACTGATCATTCGCAAGGTGGCGGTGCTGGGCGCCGGCGTGATGGGGGCGCAGATCGCCGCCCACTGCGCCAACGCCGGCGTGCCGGTGGTCCTCTTCGACCTGCCGGCCAGGGAGGGCGACCCCAGCGGCATCGCCCGCAAGGCCATCGACGGCCTCAAGAAGCTCGACCCGGCGCCCCTCGCCAGCAAGGACAGGGCCCAGTTCATCGACGCCGCCAACTACGGCAGCGATCTCGAACAGCTGCGTGGCTGCGACCTCATCGTCGAAGCCATCGCCGAGAAGCTCGAATGGAAGCTCGACCTCTACGCCACGGTCGCGCCCTACATCCGCACGGACGCCATCTTTGCGTCCAACACCTCGGGGCTGTCGATCGCCGCCCTCGACGCCGGCCTGCCCGAAGCCCTGCGCGACCGCTTCTGCGGCATCCACTTCTTCAACCCGCCGCGCTACATGGCGCTGGTCGAACTGATCGCCACCGCCCGCACCCAGCCGGCCATGCTCGACGACCTGGAAGCCTGGCTCACCAGCCGGCTCGGCAAGAGCATCATCCGCGCCAAGGACACCCCCAACTTCGTCGCCAATCGCGTCGGCGTGTTCTCGATCCTGGCGGTGATGCACCACACCGCGCGCCTCGGCCTCGGCTTCGACGAGGTCGACGCCCTCACCGGCCCGTTGATCGGCCGCCCCAAGAGCGCCACCTACCGCACCGCCGACGTGGTCGGCCTCGACACCCTGGCCCACGTGGTCGGCACCATGCAGGCCACCCTGCCTGGCGACCCCTGGCACGCCTACTTCAAGAACCCCGACTGGCTCGCCGGCCTCATCGCCCACGGCGCCCTCGGCCAGAAGACCCGCGGTGGCATCTACAAGAAAGACGGCAAGACCATCACCGTGCTCGACGTCGCCAGCCAGGGCTACCGCCCCAGCGCCGGCGAAGTCGCCCCCGAGGTGCTGGCGATCCTCAAAAACCGCAACCCGGCCGACAAGTTCGCCCAGCTGCGCGCAAGCTCGCACCCGCAGGCGAAGTTCCTGTGGGCGATTTTCCGCGACGTGTTCCACTACTGCGCGGTGCAGCTCGGCGCCATCGCCGACAACGCCCGCGACATCGACCTCGCGATGCGCTGGGGCTTCGGCTGGTCCCAGGGGCCTTTCGAGACCTGGCAGGCCGCCGGCTGGCAGGCGATTGCCGAGGCCATCCAGGCCGACATCGACGCCGGCCTGGCGATGAGCGCCGCGCCGCTGCCCGCCTGGGTCTTCGACGGCCGCCAGGGCGTGCATGCGCCGGACGGCTCGTGGAGCGCCGCGGAATCCGCCCTCAAGCCGCGGCGGGCCCTGCCGGTGTATGGCCGCCAGCTCTACCCCGAACTGGTGCTGGGCGAAGCCGCCCCCGACGCCGGCCTCACCCTGTGGGAGAACGAGGGCGTACGCCTGTGGAGCCTGCCGGCGCGGGATGCGCGCATCGGCATCGTCTCCTTCAAGTCCAAGATGCACGCCATCGGCAACGAGGTGATGGACGGCCTGCTCGAAGCCATCGCCCGCGCCGAGCGCGACCTGGACGGCCTGGTGCTCTGGCACGACGCGCCCTTCGCGGTCGGCGCCAACCTGCAGCAGGTGGCCGAAGCCTGCCAGGCCGGGCAGTTCGACTTGCTCGAAAAGACCGTCGCCAAGTTCCAGCAGGTCTCGATGGCCCTCAAGCATTCCGCGGTGCCCACCGTTGCGGCGGTGCAGGGCATGGCGCTGGGCGGCGGCTGCGAGTTCGTGATGCATGCCAGCCACCGGGTGCTGGCGCTGGAGAGCTACGTGGGCCTCGTCGAAGCCGGCGTCGGGCTGATCCCGGCGGGCGGCGGCTGCAAGGAGTTCGCGCTGCAGGCCGCGGCGCTGGCCGCCCGCGCTGCCGGCGGCGACGTGTTCCCCTTCATCCAGAACAGCTTCCAGACGATCGCGATGGCCAACGTCTCGAAGAGCGCGCTGCAGGCCGTCGAGCTGGGCTTTGCCAAGCCCTCCGACGAC
>JAKLLM010000274.1 GCA_023150125.1 Zoogloea sp. | reverse complement strand
CGGCAGTACCACGTCATCCCGATCGCCGCACCCACCGACGAGGAAGCGGCCCAGCCCTACCTGTGGCGCTTCTGGCGCCGTCTGCCGCGGCACGGCAAGGTGGCGATCTTCGACCGCTCGTGGTACGGCCGTGTGCTCGTCGAGCGGGTCGAGGGCTTCTGCTCGGAGGCCGACTGGATGCGCGCCTACGCCGAGATCAACGATTTCGAGGATCAGCTGGTGTCGGCCGGCGCAGTGGTGCTCAAGTTCTGGCTGTCGGTGAGCCAGGACGAGCAGCTGGCGCGCTTCAAGGCACGGGAAGCTGAAACCTTCAAGCGCTACAAGATCACCCCGGACGACTGGCGCAACCGCGAGAAATGGCCCCAGTACGAGCCCGCGGTGTGCGACATGATCGACCGCACCAGCACCAGCAATGCGCTGTGGACGCTGGTGGAGGCCGACAACAAGTATTACGCGCGGGTCAAGATCCTGCGCACCCTGGTCGATAAGCTCGAAGCCGTTCTCGAAGAGTAAACGCGCGTCGGCCTCGGGCAATCCCTTCAACCTGTCCTGTGTGTCTGCCAAGTGAATTCGTCCGATCTCAACGCCGCGTCGGCGGCTGAAAACCTCTCCGCGCGCTTCGTTGCCTGGGTGCGGGCGGCGGCGCCCTTCATCCATGCCTTCCGGGGCAAGACCTTCGTGCTGGGCTTCGGTGGCGAGGTGGCGGCCGGCCAGCTGGCCCAGAAACTGGCCTACGACTGCAACCTGCTCGCCGCGCTGGGCGTGCGCCTGGTGCTGGTGCACGGCGCGCGGCCGCAGATCGAGGCCGAGCTCATCCGCCGCGGCCTCACCCCGCGCTACCACAACGGCCTGCGCGTCACCGATGCGGCCGCCCTCGAGTGCGTCAAGGCGGCGGTGGCGGTGACCCGCATCGAGGTCGAGGCGCTGCTCTCCCAGGGCCTGCCCAACACGCCGATGGCCGGCAGCTTCATGCGTGTCACCGGCGGCAACTTCCTCACCGCCAAGCCGGTGGGGGTGGTGGATGGAGTCGACTACGGCTTCACCGGCGCGGTGCGCAAGGTGATCGCCGACGAGATCGTCGCCGACCTCGACCAGCAGAACGTCGTGTTGATGTCCTCGCTCGGAGTGTCGCCGGCCGGCGAGATCTTCAACATGAGCATGGAAGCGGTGGCCGAGGCGGTGGCGATCGCGCTGCAGGCCGAGAAGCTGATCTACCTGTGCGATGCGCCGGGCCTGCTCGATGCACGCGGGGGCCTGATCGAGGCGATCACCGCCGACGACGCCGAGGCCATGCTGAAGGCCGGCGAGGGCCTCACCGAAGACCTCGACCTCTACCTGCCCTGCGCGATCCGCGCGGTGCGCAAGGGCGTGGGCCGTGCCCACCTGATCGACCGCGACAAGGACGGTGGCCTGCTGCTGGAGTTCTTCACGCCCCAGGGCGTCGGCACGGTGCTCACCCGCGACCCGCTGTTCCGCCTGCGCGAGGCGACCGTCGAGGACATCGGCGCGCTGGCCAGCGTGATCGCGCCGATGGAGGCCGACGGCACCCTGGTGCGGCGCAGCCGCGAGCGCCTCGAGGAGGAGATCGAACGCTTCACGGTGGTCGAGTACGACGGCGTGCTGGTGGGCTGCGCGGCGCTCTACCCCTTCATCGACGAGCGCGCGGCCGAGATGGCCTGCGTGGCGGTGGTGCCGGAGCACCGCCGGGCGGGGCTGGGCGAGATGCTGCTCAAGCGCATCGAGACGCGCGCCCGGGCGATCGGCGTGGAACGCCTGTTCGTGCTCACCACGCGCACCTCCGACTGGTTCCGCGAGCGCGGCTTCCGCGAGGCGCCCCCCGACGAGCTGCCCCGCCAGAAGCGCGAGATGTATGACGTGAGCCGACGCTCGAAGGTTTTCATGAAGAGCCTGTGAGAGGCATGGGAATGTTCCCACTCCCTGCTGCGCACTCGGCCCCCTTGCCATGCGGACGGCGCCTCGCCGCCGCGTTCGGTGTCGCCTGTCTAGCGGTGGCGGCTCCGCCGGCCTGGGCCGCCCTGCCGGAGCTGTTCATGTCGCCCCTCGTCACGGTCGGTGCGGGGCTGGCCACCTTGTGCGGGCTGGCGGGGGGCGGCTACATCCTGATGCTTCGGCAGCGCCTGGCGCGGCTGACGGCGTCGCCGGACGCCGACGCGGAGGCCGGCAGCCACGATCGTCACTTTCGCCTGGCTGCGGAGGCGGGGCGCGGCATCGAGGGGCTGGTCGGCCTCGACGGGCGCCTCATCTGGGCCAACCAGGCCGTCGAGCGCCTCACCGGCCACGATGCGGCGGCCCTCGCGGCGGCGGATTTCGTCGAGCTGCTGGTCTGCGAACGCGACCAGGCCTTCTGCCGCCAGCAGTTGCAGGTGCTCGTGGAGACCGGCGTGCCCGCCGATTTCGAGTTGCGCATCCAGCGCCGGGATGCGGCCACGGTGTGGATGGCCTGCCACTGGCTGCCGGTTCGTGAGGAGGGCGGCGGCCTGCTGGGCCTGCGGGTGAGCATGCAGGACATCCAGTCGCGCAAGGAGGCCGAGTACCAGCAGCTCGAGACCGTGGCGGCCCTGCGTCGGGCGCAGGCCCTGTCCGAGCATTACCTGCGCCGCAGCAACGAGGAGCGCTTGCGTCTGTCGGCGCTGCTCGACGTGGTGCGGGCGGGCATCCTGTTCATGGACCCTGACCACCGGGTGGTCTATTGCAACCAGTCGTTCTACGAGATCTGGGGCGTTCCATCCAGCAAGAGCCTGGTCGGCATGCGCGACGTGATGCTGCAGCGCATGGTGATGGATCTGCTCGCCGAGCCCGAGGCGTTCCTGAAACACCTCAAGGATGTGGTCGACAGCCGCAAGCCGAGCGAGCCTGTTGAGTTCCAGTTCAGGGACGGCCGCGTGCTGACCAGTTCGTCGTGCCTGGTGCCGGCGCCGGAAGGGCTGCGGGCGATCGGCCGGATCTGGGTGTTCGAGGATGTCACGGTCCAGCGCCTGGCGGCGAGCCAGCTTCAGCAGATGGCCGAGCGCGACCCGCTGACCAATCTCTACAACCGCCGGCGCTTCCACGAGGAGCTCGTCCGGATGCTCGCCGACGGCCAGCGGCGGAGCGAGGGTGTCGGGCTGCTGGCCATCGACCTCGACGGCTTCAAGCCGGTCAACGACCGCTTCGGTCACCTGGCCGGCGACGAGGTGCTGGTGCAGCTGGCGGCGGCGGTGGGGGCGGTGGTGCGTCGCAACGAGATGTTCTTCCGGATGGGCGGCGACGAGTTCGCGATCCTCGTCCCGTCGGCGACGGCCCTGCAACTGGCCGAGCTGGCACGGCGGGTCACCGGCTGCGTCGCCGGCCTGCGCTTCAACTTCGGCGACGAGACGGTGGCGGTCACGGCGAGCCTCGGCATCGCCTTCAGCCCCCAGCAGGGTGGCGGCCCCGAGGGGCTGGTGGGGGCCGCGGATCGGGCGATGTACGTGGCGAAGACCCAGGGCGGCAACCGCTGGGCCTTTGCCCCCGCCGAAGGCCACGCGCCGTCGCTGGCCTGAGCGGCCCCGGCGGGCTAGAATCTGGGCACGTTTCCGGTGGCTGCACGATCGCGCCGGGGGTTTTAACTCAAGAGGTGATACATGGCACGGATGGTCAATTGTGTGAAGCTCGGCCGCGAGGCTGAAGGTCTGGACCTGCCGCCGATTCCCGGCGAGCTCGGCAAGCGCGTCTTCGAGAACGTCTCCAAGGAAGCCTGGCAGCAGTGGGTGCGTCACCAGACGATGCTGATCAACGAGAACCGCCTGAACCTGATGGACGCCCGGGCACGCAAGTACCTGGCGGAGCAGATGGAGCGCTACTTCTTTGGTGGCGGTGCCGACCAGATCGCCGGCTACGTCCCGCAGTAATCTCTGGCGTAGCGCTGCGCCTGGTGTCGAAGGCCCCGGTTTCCGGGGCTTTCGTGCTTTTTGGCGGGCAACGGCATGGCAGGTTGGGCATTCATCTGCCGTCCGTCGCGGTTCATCCCTCCGGCGGGCGTGCCGGGGCGGGGAGCGGGACGCCCGCTTCGATGCTGTACAGCCAGGCCAGCAGCTCGGCCACCGCGACGTAGAGCTCGGGCGGGATGCGGGCGTCGAGGTCGACCTGCATCAGCAGGGCGACGAGCTCCGGGGATTCGTGCACATACACGCCCGCTTCCTTGGCCCGGGAGATGATTTCGGCGGCGATCAGGCCACGCCCCTTGGCGACCACCGTCGGAGCCGACTGGCCGGCGTTGTAGGCGAGGGCGACGGCCTCGGCGCGAGGGGCCTCGCCGGGGGATTCGGGGCGGTTCATGGCGCGCTGCGCAGCTCGGCGACGAGCCCGGTGAGGGGCACGTCGGCCGCCGCCAGGGCGTCGGCCAGGCGTGTCTCGGCGGCGGCGAGGGCCTGGCGGGTCGTGTCGCTGTCGGCGATCAGGCGCATCGCCACGCCTGCGGGGGTGAGGTGCAGGCGGGCCTCGACGCCACCCAGGCGGGGCAGGGTGAGGCGCAGGGTGCTGTTCCAGTTCTCGTCGGGCTCGTCGCCGCTGCGGCCGTCGGCGGCCGGGTCTTCGATCTCCCATTCCATCGTCTGGCCGGGCCAGACCTG
>JAKLLM010000273.1 GCA_023150125.1 Zoogloea sp. | reverse complement strand
GCGGCCTTGGGGGCCGACTGCTTGTGAGCGGGCTTGGCGTGCGTGGCAGCAGGCGCGGCGGAGGCATCGCCCCCGAGCACCACCATGCCGAACGCCGCCACTGCCAGCGCAGCGAATACGTGGTTCATACGGTGTCATCTCCTGCGTGGCCGGGCACGCCACAAAGGGGCGGCCGGCGTGGGGTGCGCGGGCAATCGGAAGGCCCGCGGCACGAATAATCTTGGGATTTTACCGGAAACTCCCCCCTCGACGGGCTTGCGGGCAAGACCGGAGATTGGGCACCATGCGCCCTTTTTCCGAATCCGGGCCCGTCCATGCTTCTGCCGATCGAACAACGCATTGCCGCCGAGTTAGGTGTACAACCCCGTCAGGTCATCGCTGCGGTGCAGCTTCTGGACGAAGGCGCGACCGTGCCCTTCGTCGCCCGCTACCGCAAGGAAGTCACCGGCGGCCTCGACGACACCCAGCTGCGCAATCTCGAAGAACGCCTCGGCTACCTGCGCGAACTCGAAGACCGCCGCGTGGCGGTGATCAACAGCATCGCCGAGCAGGGCAAGCTCGACCCGGCGCTCCGCGAGGCCATCGAGAACGCCGAGACCAAGCAGCGCCTCGAAGACCTCTACCTGCCCTTCAAGCAGAAGCGCCGCACCAAGGCCCAGATCGCCCGCGAGGCCGGCATCGAACCGCTGGCCAACGCCCTGCTGGCCGACCCGGGCCTCACGCCCGAAGCCGAAGCAGCCGCCTATCTCAACGCCGACGCCGGCTTCGCCGACACCAAGGCCGTGCTGGACGGCGCCCGCCAGATCCTGATGGAGCGCTTCGCCGAAGACGCCGAGCTGCTCGGCAAGCTGCGCGAATACCTCCGCGACCACGGCGTCGTCGCCTCCACCGTGATCGCCGATAAACAGACCGACCCGGCCGCTGCCAAGTTCCGCGACTGGTTCGATTTCCGCGAGGCCATCGAGACCGTGCCCTCGCACCGGGCGCTGGCGCTGTTCCGCGGACGCAACGAAGGCTTCCTGCGCCTGCAGCTCGGGCTCGACTCCGATCCGACCGACGGCAGCCCCGCCGGCCCCAACCCCTGCGAGGGGCGCATCGCCGGCCACTTCGGCATCAAGGACCAGGGCCGCCCGGCCGACACCTGGCTGCGCGAAACCGTGCGCTGGGCGTGGAGCGTCAAGATCTCGCTGCACCTCGAGCTCGAGCTCCTCGGCCAGCTCCGCGAGAAGGCAGAGGAAGAAGCCATCCGCGTCTTCGGCCGCAACCTGAAAGA
This sequence comes from Zoogloea sp., assembly GCA_023150125.1. Classification (GTDB taxonomy): domain Bacteria; phylum Pseudomonadota; class Gammaproteobacteria; order Burkholderiales; family Rhodocyclaceae; genus Zoogloea. Next base: position 3,360 of record JAKLLM010000273.1, on the reverse strand, counting down.
CCTGCTGCTGGCCGCCCCCGCCGGCCCCCGCGCCACCCTGGGCCTCGACCCGGGCCTGCGCACCGGCGTCAAGGTGGCGGTGGTGGATCAGACCGGCAAGCTCGTCGACACCGCCACGATCTACCCCCACGAACCGCGCCGCGACTGGGACGGCAGCCTGCACACGCTGTCTAAGCTGTGCGAGAAGCACGGCGTGCAGCTGATCGCCATCGGCAACGGCACCGCCAGCCGCGAAACCGACAAGCTCGCCGCCGAACTCATCAAGCTGCGCCCCGAGCTGCACATGACCAAGATCGTCGTGTCGGAAGCCGGCGCCTCGGTGTATTCGGCCTCCGAACTCGCCGCCCGCGAGTTCCCCGACCTCGACGTGAGCCTGCGCGGCGCCGTCTCCATCGCCCGCCGCCTGCAGGACCCGCTGGCCGAGCTGGTCAAGATCGACCCCAAGTCGATCGGCGTCGGCCAGTACCAGCACGACGTCAACCAGAGCCGCCTGGCCCGGGCGCTGGACTCGGTGGTCGAAGACTGCGTGAACGCCGTCGGCGTGGATGTAAACATGGCCTCCGCCGCGCTGCTCACCCGCATCTCCGGCCTCAACCCCACGCTGGCCGCCAACATCGTTGCCCACCGCGACGCCAACGGCCCCTTCCCCAGCCGCGCCGCGCTGCTCGACGTACCGCGCCTCGGCCCCAAGACGTTTGAACAGGCCGCCGGCTTCCTGCGCGTCACCACCGGCAGCAACCCGCTGGATGCCTCGGCCGTCCACCCGGAAGCCTACCCGGTGGTCGAGCGCATCCTCGCCGACATCAAGAAAGGCGTGCGCGAACTGATGGGCGACAGCCGCGCCCTCGGCCAGATCAAGGCCGAGCGCTACACCGATGACCGCTTCGGCCTGCCCACCGTGCAGGACATCCTGAAGGAGCTCGACAAACCCGGCCGCGACCCGCGACCCGAGTTCACCACCGCCAGCTTCAAGGAGGGCGTCGAAGACCTCAAGGACCTCACCGTCGGGATGATCCTCGAGGGCGTCGTCACCAACGTCACCAACTTCGGCGCCTTTGTAGACATCGGCGTGCACCAGGACGGCCTCGTGCACGTCTCGGCGCTGGCCGACCGCTTCGTCAAGGACCCCCACAGCGTCGTCAAGGCCGGCCAGGTGGTGAAGGTGAAGGTGCTGGAGGTCGACCTCCCCCGCAAGCGCATCGCCCTCACGATGCGCATGGGCGACCAGCCCCCGGCCGCCGGCCAGGGCGGTAACGGCCGCGACGCCCGCGACAACCGCGGCGGCGGACGCGGCCCCGCCGCCAAGCCCCAGCGCGAACCGGCGATGGCCGGCTCACTGGCCAGCGCGTTTGCCAAGGTGCTCAAGAAGTAAGCCCCACCGTGCGCCGGCCTCCCGGGCCGGCGCAGGGTGGGTTGCAGCCCGACAGCGCCAGCCATTTCACCCGCCACTGCTTTTCGGCGGGGTGCGCGCCCCCGATTCACCCCGCGGAAGGCTTCCTGCGCCGCACTGAAGATGGAGCGCAGCGGCACGGCGCGCCCGGGCCACCGCGTCACCACCGCGCAACAATTCCCCCCGCCCCTGGCCCTGCCCGGCTAGAATCCGCCCCATCCCATTGATTTTCCAGCGATGCCGCGCGGCATTGCACTGTTTTCACGGCCCATGACCACGATTTACGGCATCAAGAACTGCGACACCATGAAGAAGGCCTTCGCCTGGCTCGACGAGCACGGCGTCGCATACACCTTCCACGACTACAAGAAATCCGGCATCGACTCGGCCCGCCTCCACGCCTGGAGCAAGGCCATCGGCTGGAAGACCCTGATCAACACCCGCGGCACCACCTGGCGCAAGCTCACGCCCGAACAGCAGGCCCTCGACACCCAGAGCGCCGCCGTGCAGCTGATGCAGGAATTCCCCAGCCTGATCCGCCGCCCGGTGCTCGAAACCGCCGGCGGCCAGCTGCTGGTCGGCTTCGACCCCGCCCTCTACGCCAGCCTCGCCACCTCCGCCGGAGCCACCGAATGAGCGATTCCAGCAGCTACGTCCAGCGTTTCCTCCTCGACGACCTCGACATCCGCGGCGCCATCGTCAAGCTCGACGACGTCTGGCGCGCCCTCCTCGAGAACCGCGACTACCCGCCCGCGGTGCGCGACCTGCTCGGCGCGATGGGGGCCATCACCACCGTGATCGGCGGCAACCTCAAGCAGCCGGGCCGCCTCACGGTGCAGCTGCAGGGCCACGGCCCGGTAAGCCTGCTGGTGGTCGACATCACCGAGGTGCTCAACCTGCGCGGCTACGCCAAGGCCTCGGCCGAGGCCGCCGGCAAGGCGGGCATCGCCGAGCTGGTGGGCGACGGCCAGCTGCTGCTCAGCCTCGACATGCCCGAGCTGCGCCACCCCTACCAGAGCTTCGTGCCCATCGACGGCAACACCATCGCCGAGGTCTTCGAGCACTACCTCACCCAGTCCGAACAGCAGCCCGCCGCGCTGCACACCGCCTGCAGCGGCCAGGCCGCGGCCTGCCTGTTCCTGCAGAAGCTGCCCGACGCCGACAAGAAAGACCCCGACGGCTGGGACCGCATCACCCGCCTCGCCGCCACCCTGCGCAACGACGAGCTGCTGGGCCTGCCCCCCGACGAGATCCTCACCCGCCTCTTCCACCAGGAAACCGTGCGCCTCTTCGACGCCCGCGAGGTCACCCACCACTGGCCCCACGACTGGGACAAGGTGCGCCACATGCTGCGCAGCCTGGGCCGCGCCGAGCTCGACGCGATGCTCGCCGAGCACGGCGAGATCCTGATCCACGACGACCTCTCGAACCACGAATACCGCCTCGGCCCCGACGAAGTGGCAGCCCTCTTCGCCGAGCCCTCCGCCGAGCCGCCGGCCGAGGGCCGCACCCTGCATTGATCCTGGGCCGGGCTTGCCCGAAACCCTTCTGAAACGTAGACTTACGCGGTTTTTGTCCGCGCACACCTCATCCATGGCCGAGCCAAGCCTTCAGGGCAAACTGATCGAGTTCAAGGGCGCCACTCTCGGCGTCATGATCGCCAGCCTGCGCGACACCGACGCAGTGCGTCTCGCCGACGGGCTGCACATGATGCTCGGCGGCATGCCCGACTTCTTCGCCGGCGAACCGGCCATCCTCGACTTCGCCCAGCTCCCCAGCGTGCCCGAGCGGGTCGACTGGACCGCCATCCTCAGCCTGCTGCGCCGCTACCAGGTGCAGCCGATCGGCGTGCGCCGCCTGCCCGAGCACCTCGTCGAGGGCGCGCGCCGCGCCGGTCTGGCCGTGTTGAGCGGCGACGAGCTGTCCGCCGAGCGCCCCCTCGGCGCCCCCCAGGCCATGCCGCAGACGCC